>JBJTHL010000199.1:0-3354 GCA_046094445.1 Vulcanococcus sp. | reverse complement strand
CGCCACCACCAACGACGTTCCCGCCTTCGGCTGGAGTGCCTACGCCGAGCGGGTCAACGGCCGGTTCGCGATGCTCGGGTTCGCTGCCGTGCTGCTGGTGGAGGTGATCAGCGGCCAGACCTTTCTGAAGTGGGCGGGTTTCGTGGGCTAGGCCGGCTCGCTTGGATGCAACCCCTCAGGGCAGCTCCAGCAGATCGATCTGCCAGAGGCCATCGCGGCTCACCTCCAGTGCCAGCAGCCGACCATCGGCGCTCAAGCTGAGGCGCCGCGGCACGCCGGCCGGCTCGATCGGGATCGGCTGGGCCAGTTGCAGCGAGCGCCTGTAGAGCAGCAGCTCCGTGCGGCCCTCCCGCTGGCGCACCAGCACACGCCGTTCCCCCTGTTGATCCACCGCCACGCTGATCGGCTGGCTGTCGGGGCGGTTCAGGCCAGGCAGCGGCACCGGCAGCCCCCGACGCAGATCCAGCAGCTGCACCTGCAGCCGCCCCTGCCGGCCGGCCAGCAGGGCCAACCAGCTGCCGCTGAGGGCCGGCTCCTGGCTGCTGCCCGCACGGCCGAGCTGCTGGTTGAGCCCCACCACCGGCCGTAGCGGGCTGCTCAGGCAACCGGCCAGGGGCAGGCAGAGCAGGGCCACCGCCCAGGCATGGCGTCGCCCCCTCATGGCACCGTGACCTCTCCGCCGCCGCTCACCCGCTGGCCGGGGATCGGCTCCGGCTCCAGCAGGCCACCGAGGTCGAACAGCTCCACCCGGCGCTGGCCGTTGTCGAGCAGAGCGATCGCCAGGCGGCGCCCATCGGCGGCCAGGCTGAGCTGCAGCGGCAGCCGGCCGGGCGGCAGCGGCAGGGGATGCAGCCGGCCGGTGGCCCGATCGAGCACCACCGGTTCGCGGTTGGGCCCCTGCTGCACCAGAACGGCCAGATAGCGCCCGCGCCAGCTCAGGCTCGGCGAGCTGTGGGGCTGGCGGCTGCGCAGTTGCGGCAGGGGCAGCACCTGGCCGCTGCTGCGGTCCTGCAGCAGCACGGTGGTTCGCCCACCCCGTTCCACCAGTGAGGCCAGCAAGCGGCCATCACCGCTGAGGGCGGGGTGTTCGCGGCTCTCGGCCCCGAGGCCCGTGGGCCGAGCCGGTTGCCGCCGCAGACCCCAGCCCAGCGGACTGCAGCCGCCCAGTGCAGCGGTGATCAGGGCCAAGGCCATGCAGGAGCAAGCGGTCCTGCGTGCCCGCCCTGGCGCCAGACGCCGTGGATGGCCGCCCACCGGGCTCAGCTGGGGGTCAGTCGTCGAACCGTGCGCTGTTGTCGCGCGGGGCGGCGGGGCCGCTGCTGCGGGGAGCGGCGCCGCCAGCGCCTCCGCCTGCCATGGGCGGTTTGGCCTCCTGGCCGCCCGTGCGCGGTTGCAGCGGACGGAAATCGGCATCGCTCACCTCGGCGCCTGGGCGGTTCGGGGCGGCCGTGCCGCGGGGCTGATAGGGAGCGCCTTGGGGGACGCCGGGGCGGCCGCCGACGGCACCGGTCTGGGTGCTGGTGCTGGGCTCAGGGCTGCTGGCGATAGGCCGGCGGCTGGAGCGGGGCATGTCGTCGGTGCTGGCGTTAGGCCGTGTGCCCCGGCGTTGCTCATCACGCCCCTGGCGGCGGGCGCCGAAATCGGCAGTGGCGGCAGGCGTGCTGCCGGCCCGGTAGCGGCTCGGGCCTGGGGCAGCACCGGGCTGTTCGCGGCCCGAGGGCTCATCCCAGTCGCTGCGGGAGGCGGCCCGCTCGGGGATGGCGGCCCGGGCTGCAGGGCGGCGGGGGCGGTAGAAGTCGTCCTGGTCGCGCTCGTCGTAGCCCTCCTCGCGGGAGCGGATGCGGCGGCGCAGCGGTTGCGGTTCATCGAAGCGATCCACGCCCTCCCCCCAGTCGCGGCCGCCGCCCATGCGGGGCCTCGGGGCCGGTTCGTCGTCGTCGAAATAGGAGGAACGGCGTGCCTGCTCGGTGGTCACACCGCGCAGGCGCACGCTTTCGTAGGCGAAAAACACCGTGGTGCCGGCCAGCAGGAACTGGCCGAACTGCAGGATCGGGTCGAGACGCCAGCCCTGAAAAAACAGAATGCCGCCGCAGAGAAGGCCCACGGCGGCGAAGAATACGTCGTAATCCCGGGCCAGGGCCGGCTTGAAGCTCCGCATGAAGTAGAGGAGCGCGCCGCCCACCGCCAACACGATGCCGACGATGCTGGCCCAGTTGAGGCTGGCGTTGACCACGGATCAGGTGCCCTGTCGCACCACTGTAGGGACCCTGCGCCAGCGATTCCCGCGGCCTGGATCAGAGCTTGCGATCGACGCGGTCGTTCTGGCTGATGAAGAACAGGGCGATGCTGATGGGGATCACCACGATCACCGCACCCCAGACGAGGCTGCTCAGAAAGTTCGAGAGGGAGGAGGTCATGGCACGGCCGAATCCGCCCGGGATCCTAGGCAGCGATGGCGACTTCCTACGATCGCTCCGCTGCTGCTTAGAGCTTTGTGACGGGACCTGACGCGCCGTTGAGCCCGGACTCACTGGCCCTGCTGCGTCAGCTGCTGCCGCCGTTGCACCTCAGCCTGGGGCTGGTGCTGGCGGGCTGGACGCTGCTGTTCCTATTCCGCATCGTGCTCACCTGGTACCCGCAGGTGGACCTCAGCCGCGGCGCCATGCGCCTGCTCGCGATTCCCACCGAGCCCCTGCTGGCCCCCACCCGCCGGCTGGTGGCACCGATCGGTGGCGTGGATGTGACCCCTGTGATCTGGGTGGGCCTGATCAGCCTGCTGCGCGAAATCCTGGTGGGCCAGCAGGGACTGATCACCCAGGTGATGTTGAAGCTGAGTGTGCTGCCCGCCTAGGCCGGCGGCAGCATCTCCTGCTCGACGAACTTGGTGTGCACGTCGCCCGCCTGGAACTCGGGGCGATCCAGCAGCTGCAGGTGGAACTCAATGGTGGTGGGGATGCCGGTCACGGCGCACTCCGAGAGGGCTCGGCGCAGGCGCTTGAGCGCGTGGTTCCGGTCGGTGCCCCACACGATCAGCTTGCCGATCAGTGAGTCGTAGAAGGGGGGGATCTCGTAGCCCGTGTAGACGTGGCTGTCGAAGCGCACGCCGGGGCCGCCTGGGGGCAGCCAGCCGGTGATCTTGCCGGGGGCGGGGCGGAAGTTCTCGCGGGGATCTTCGGCGTTGATGCGCACCTCGATGGCATGGCCGGTGAGCTTGATTTCGTCCTGGCGCACGGAAATGGGCTCGCCGCCGGCGATGCGCAGCTGCTCGGCGATCAGGTCGCCGCCCGTCACCATCTCCGTGACGGGATGCTCCACCTGGATGCGGGTGTTCATCTCCATGAAATAGACGCTGCC
>JBJTHL010000198.1:0-3847 GCA_046094445.1 Vulcanococcus sp. | reverse complement strand
GGTGTGGATGGTGCGGCCGCCGATGGCGCGGATCGTGTCCTCCACGAAACCGGCCTCGTTGAGGGTGTCGGAGTGGATCGCCGCCTAGGCCTAGAGCGGCTGTGCGTGCCGGTGCAGAACACCCGCGGTGGCATCGGCAAGGCGTCGATGAAGAACAACACCGCGCTGCCCAAGGTGGAGGTGGACCCGCAGACCTACGAGGTGTTCGCCGATGGCGAACTGCTCACCTGCGAGCCCGCCGAGGTGCTGCCGATGGCCCAGCGCTACTTCCTGCTCTGAGCTGTCGCCAGACCAGCCTCAGCTTTCCAGCTCCGGCAGAGCCGGGAGCGGCTCGTTGAACACCAGCCCCAGGGTGACCACCAGGCCCGAGCGCAGGCACCAGCGCAGCTGGCCGCTGATCTGGGCCTGGCCGAAGGAGGGCTGGCTGGTGACATCAAGCCGCAGGGGCATTCCCTGACGCAGGTCCAGGGCAGGGTCTTCGCTGATGAGCAGACACAGGCCGCCCACACTCACATTCAGGATGTCGGCCGGCAACCACGGGCTCAGGGCCTCGCCGGCATCACCGAGGAGCTGAAGGGTGATCGGCCTGCAGATCTCGATGGCATCCCTGGGTTGACGCCGCTCGGGCTGGGAGGACGCCATCACCGGGCCCCGAACGCAAGGTGGGGATCGCGACGTTGCAACCGCCGCTCCAGCTCCAGCTGTGGTGTCTGCGCCAAAGGAACCTCAACGCCCACCACCAGTGTGGCGAAGGTTGCCGAGATCTCCCACCAGCGCCCGGCCACCACCTGGGGCAAGGCGAGCAACGCTCCTGTAGCAACCGCCACCTGAAAGCGGCAGACAGCCCAGCAGGATCCCGCCATCGCAGAGGCCCCTCGGCCCATGTTCACGGATTACAGCCCGAGCAAGGGCTACGACGAATATTTCAGCGCCAGCGAGCAGCCCCGCCAGGCGCTGCAACCGCTGCTCTCCTCCCTGGGGGCCCTGGGTCTGGAGGAGCTCAACCGCAATCACGCGGCTGCGGGGATCCTGCTGAAGCGGCTTGGGGCCACGTTCCGGCTCAACGATTCCGGCACCCGTGGCGGCGAGCGCATCCTTCCGTTCGACCCCCTGCCCCGGCTGATCGGTCAGGCCGACTGGCAGCGACTGGAGCGGGGTCTGATCCAACGCCTGGAGGCCATTGATCTGTTCCTGGCCGATGTCTATGGCGAGCAGCGGATCCTGAACGACGGCGTGATCCCCCGCGAGGATGTGGAGAGCTCCCAGGGCTGGCGGCCGCAGATGCGCGGTTTCCGGCCGCCCCTGGGCACGTGGTGCCACATCTCCGGCCTTGATCTGGTGCGCGATGGCAGCGGCACGTGGCGCGTCCTGGAGGACAACCTGCGCTGCCCCTCCGGCGTGGCCTACTTCCTGGAGAACCGGCGCGTGATGAAGCGCATGTTCCCCAGCCTGTTCGCCGGGCGCACGGTGCAGCCGATCGACGATTACCCCTCCCGCCTGCTGCAGACCCTGCGGGAGCTGGCCCCCTGGACCGAGCAGCCGCGGGTGGTGCTGCTGACGCCGGGCGTGTTCAACAGCGCCTACTTCGAGCACAGCTACCTGGCCCAGCAGATGGGCATTTCCCTGGTGGAAGGCCGCGATCTGGCCTGCCAGGACGGGCGGGTCTGGATGCGCAGCACCGCCGGCCTGGAGCCGGTGGATGTGATCTACCGCCGCATCGACGACGACTTCCTCGACCCGGCGGTGTTCCGGCCCGATTCCCTGCTGGGGGTGCGCGGTCTGATGGAGGTGTACGCGGCCGGGCGGGTGGCCATCGCCAATGCCCCCGGCACCGGCGTGGCCGACGACAAGCTGATCTATGCCTACGTACCAGAGATGGTGCGTTACTACCTCGGCGAGGAGGCGATCATCGAGAACGTGCCCACCTACCTCTGCTCACGGCCCGATGATCAGGCCTATGTGCTGGCCCATCTCAGTGAGCTGGTGGTGAAGGCCGTGTCTGAAGCCGGGGGCTACGGCATGTTGATCGGCCCCCACGCCAGCCAGGCTGAGATCCTGGAGTTCGCCGCGAAGATCCGCGCCAACCCGCGCAACTTCATCGCCCAGCCCACCCTGGAACTCTCCACCGTGCCGTCCCTGAGCGAAGGGGAGCTCTACCCCTGCCACGTGGATCTGCGCCCCTATGTGCTGCGCGGCCAGGGGGCCTGGGTGAGCCCCGGCGGCCTCACCCGCGTGGCCCTGAAGCGGGGCTCCCTGGTGGTGAATTCCTCCCAGGGGGGAGGCTGCAAGGACACCTGGATCGTGGAGGAGACCCCATGCTGAGCCGCGTCGCCGATTCGCTCTATTGGATCAACCGCTATGTGGAGCGGGCTGAGAACATCTCCCGCTTCGTGGAGGTGAGCGAGGCCATGGCCCTCGACTGCCCGCCCGGCAGCGCCGAACCCTGGCTGCCGCTGATCGATGCCAGCGGCGATCGCGACCTGTTCGACGAGCTCTACCCCGGCGGCGGCCCCACTGAGGTGGTGGAGTTCCTGGTGCGGGCTGAGGCCAACCCCAGCAGCATCGTGAACTGCATCGCCTTCGCCCGCGAAAACGCCCGGCAGATCCGCGATGTGATCACCACCGAGATGTGGGAACAGATCAATGATCTGTACTGGACGCTGCTGGAGAGCGAGCACGTCAGGCAGCTGCCACCCCAAGAGCAGCAGCGGGAGATCCGCCGGGGCTGCCAGCTGTTCTATGGCATCACCGATGCCACCCTCAGCCGCGACCTCTGCTGGCAGTTCAGCCGCCTGGGGCGCCTGATCGAGCGGGCCGACAAGACGACCCGCATCCTCGATGTGAAGTACTTCCTGCTGCTGCCCAGCCCGGAAGAGGTGGGCGGCGTGCTGGATGAGCTGCAGTGGATCTCGCTGCTGCGCAGCGCCGGCGCCTATCAGATGTTCCGTCAGTCGCAGCTGGGGATGATCACCCCCAAGGCGGTGGCGGCCTTCCTGCTGCTGGATCCGGCCTTCCCGCGCTCGGTGCGCTACTGCCTGGAGCGCATCCACGACACTCTGCAGGTGGTGGGCGGTCGGGCCGTGCCGGGCACCCCCGATGCCCTGGAGTGCCTCAGTGGCCTCACCCTGGCCCGCTGGAGCTACACAGGGATTGAAGCCCTGGTGGCCGGCGGGCTGCACGAGGCGATCGATGGGGTGCAAACGGATCTCAACAATCTGCACAACCTCATCCACGACCGCTACTTCGTGCTGCCAGGCTTCAGCGCCGCGGCCACCACGCCCGTTTCCCTCCCCGCCACCAGCCCAGACCTGGCATGCGCGCCCGCCTGATCCACCGGTTCGAGTACCGCTACACCAAGCCGGTGCTGCTGGGGCCCCACCGCTTCTGCCTGCGGCCGCGGCCCCATGGCTTCCAGCGCCTGCTCGAGCACAGGCTGCAGATCACGCCCGACCCCAGCCAGCTGTACGACCTGATGGCCGCCGGTGGCGACACCATCACCCGGGCCCGCTTCCTGGGGGAGACCGATCGCTTCACGGTGCTGGCCACCAGCGAGGTGGAAACCTTCACCCCACCGTTGATCGAGGCCTGCCTGGATGAGCAGATGACCCAGCTGCCCGTGCCGATCGGCCGGCTGAATCCCGATCTGCTCAGCAATCTGCAGGGCTGGCTGCCTAACGGCCAACACGACGCCGCTGCCGTGGATGTGGCCCAGGAGGCCCTGATGGGCAGCGATGGCAGCAGCCTGAATTTCCTGCAGCAGCTGATCGAGATCATCCAGGACCGGGTGAAGTACACCCAGCGCCACGTGGGCCCCGCCTGGCCCGCCGGCCGCACCCTCAAGGAGCGG
>JBJTHL010000197.1:0-3718 GCA_046094445.1 Vulcanococcus sp. | reverse complement strand
CGCCGGTTCCTGCACGGCCAGAGCAGCCAGGCGATCGAGCTGGCGCCACCGGGGGCCTGCCTGGCCGCCTGCCTGATCAGTCCCACCGCCCGCATGCGCGCCCTGGCGCTGGTGCGCATCGCAAGCAGCGGCGTGGATCTGCTGGTGCTGGCGGGGGATGGGGCCGCGGTGCATCAGGCCCTCGATCGCGTGCTGTTCCCGGCCGATCGCGTGCGGCTGGGGGCGCCCGAACCCGCCACGCTGGTGCGCTGGCGGGGGGAGGCCGGCCCCGGCGCCGCCGAGGCCGCGGGCGCCGAGCCCAACCTGCTGCACCCGGGCGTGAGCCTGGGGGCCGGCTGCGATCAACCCGCCTGGCTGCAGCGGGGCGAGGCGCCGCTGCCGGCCTGGTTGGAGGCCCTGCCGGAACTCACGGCCGAGCAGGTGGAACAGCAGCGCCTGCGCCAGGGCTTCCCCACCGCCCCCGGCGAACTCAACGACGACACCAATCCCTTCGAGCTGGGCCTGGCGCCCTGGGTGAGCCTGAACAAGGGCTGCTACGTGGGCCAGGAGACCCTGGCGAAGCTGGCCACCTACGACGGCGTGAAGCAGCAGTTGCGGTACTGGCGTGCGAGCCGCACCGGCCCTGTGGCGGCCGACGCCTGCGCCCCGGGAACACCCCTGATCACGACGGCCGGCGGGCGGGCCGGTGTGATCACCTCACGGCTGGCCGGCCCCGCCAGCCCGGAGGGCCTGGCCCTGGTGCGCCCCTCCGCCCTGGAGGAGCCGCTGCTGGAGGTGCCGGCCGGCCATGCCGGCGCGGCTGGCGATCCGCTCCAGCTGGAGATCCACATCCCCGGCGGCTTCGTGGCGCCGCCGGTGGGAGCCGGCGGCCGCAGCTGAGGGCAGCGAGGGCCCCGGCGCCCGCCGGTCAGTCCCCCTGCAGGAGCCAGCTGGCCACAGCCCAGGTGGCCAGGGCGTCGTCGTGGTTGTAGCGGAAGATCCAGCGCAGGTTGTGGCGGGAGCCGCGGGGCTGATCGGTGCCGGCGGGAGCCACCCCCAGGCGCCAGCGGCGCCACCACAGCAGGGCCCGGGCCCCATCCACCCCCTGCTGACGCCAGCGGAACCCCAGCCAGGCGGCCACCGGCTTGAGCCCATAGCCGTTGGTGGGCAGCCACCAGTGCAGCCGCAGGCGCTGATGCACATCCAGCAGGCGCTGGCGCAGGGCCATGATCTCCGCCTCGCTGGCCCCCTGGCGCTGGGCCAGGCGCACCAGGGCCAGGCGTTCGGTTTCGCCGTAATGCAGCACCGGCCAGGCCGGATAGGCGCCCAGCAGGCGCCGCAGCCGCTGCCACAGCCGCGCTTCACCGTGCTCCAGCAGGGCCAGCATCGGCCGGTAGGGGGCTGTCGCCGCCTGGCTGCTGCTCGGCCAGGTGCCATCCGCCTGGCGGCGCAGCAGCACAAAGCCGTGCAGAAAGTCGTCGCGGGCGTCGGGGTCGGCTTCGATGTCGTAGATCAGCACCCCCGGGGCCGCCGCCAGTTCCGGCAGGGCCGCGCCCGGCTGCCGCCACAGGGGCTGGCCCTGATCCTGCACCCGTGCCTGGGTCACCAGCTGCTCCGCCACCTCGGCGTGCTGTTCGCCATGCACGGCCAACGCCTCCGCCAGGCGCTCGGGCTCGGCTTGGGCCAGCTGGCCGAGGGAGCCGATCCCGAGCTCCAGCAACAGATCCCGGCGCTTGGCACCGATGCCGCTCACCTCGCTGAGATGGCCCTCGGCCGCGGCCACCTGATCGCAGGCGGCACGCCAGCCGCAGAGCACACACTTCTTGCGATCGGCCACCAGCGGCGGCGGCGTGGGGCGGGCCAGGTCGTCGGCCAGCTTGAGCAGGGCCTCATCCAGCTGGCGCGGCAGGCCACCGGCCAGGGGCAGGGCCTCCTGGGCCAGGCCGGACCCGGCCCAGGCCAGCACCAGGCCGTTGCGCACCGGGCTGTCCTGGTGCTCCGCCAGCAGCAGCCCCCAGAGCGTCAGCACGAGCCGATGTTCCCGGGTGGTGTTGCGCCCCTGGCGAAAGAGCACCGGGCGGTAGGCGTGGGCGCCCCAGCGGCTGCGGCCCTCCACCCGTTGCAGCAGGGGCGGATGGGCCTCCAGCGCCAGGGCTCCAGCGGCGCCCTGCGCTGGCCCCTGGCCCCGCAGGCGCAGGCCCACCAGCGCAGGAGCGCCAGCGGCCGCAGCGGCTTCGCCGTGGGCCGGCCGCTGCGGGCTCAGAATCGAGAAGGCGCGGCGCTGCTCATCGAGCTGCAGCTCGCGGTGGGCGGTCCACTGGCGTTGGCGAAGATCGCCGTGGCGATCAAGCCAGGCGCGCCGCTTGCAGCGCAGCCAGCTGCGCAGCAGCCGATCGTTGAGGGGAAGTGGAGGCACCACGGCGCTCACCGTAGGCCGCAGCGCAGTGGCCGTCTGCCCCGCCGGCACCCGCCGCAGCGCGCAGGGGCAGGCCGGCTGCTAGCACGAGAAGCAACACCCGTGTGTTTCGCGCCGATGGCTTCCGCGCCCCTGCCCCTCGAGGCCAGCCCGATCGCCTTCGGCACCGATGGCTGGCGCGGTGTTCTTGGCGTGGACATCACCGTGGAACGGCTGCTGCCGGTGGCGGCGGCCTCGGCCCGCGAGCTGGAGTATTCCGCTCCCGAAGGGCTCAACAGCCGCGAGATCGTGATCGGCTACGACCGCCGCTTCCTGGCGCCGGAGCTGGCCGAAGCGATCTGCAGCGCCGTGCGCGGCGCCGATTTGGTGCCGGTGCTGGCGGAAGCGCCGATCCCCACCCCCGCCGCCAGCTGGGCGGTGGTGGAACGCCAGGCCCTCGGCGCCCTGGTGATCACCGCCAGCCACAACCCACCCGAATGGCTGGGACTGAAGATCAAGGGCCCCTTCGGCGGCTCGGTGGAGGGCGATTTCACCCAGCGGGTGGAGCGGCGCCTGGAGGCCGGCGGCATCACGGTGCCGATCGCCGGCGACACCCTGCGCTTCGACGCCATGGGCACCTACCTGGCCGGCCTGCAGGCCAAGGTGGACACGGCCGCCCTGAGTGAAGGCCTGCAGCGGCTGGGACTGCAGGTGATCGTGGATCCGATGCACGGCTCCGCCGCCGGGGGCCTCAGCCGCCTGCTGAGCGGCGCCGCCGCCAGCGATCACGTGCGGGAGATCCGGGCGACGCGGGACCCGCTCTTCGGCGGCAATCCGCCCGAACCCCTGGCGCCCTATCTGGTCGAGCTGATCAGCGAGGTGCGTGCCTCCACCCTGGCCGGCCGGCCGGCGTTGGGCATCGTGTTCGATGGCGACGGCGACCGGATCGCCGCCGTGGACGAGCACGGCCGGTTCTGCAGCACCCAGCTGCTGATGCCCCTGTTCATCGATCACCTGGCCCGTGCCCGCCAGCTGCCGGGCACGGTGATCAAAACCGTGAGCGGTTCCGATCTGATGCAGCTGGTGGCCGAAGGCCTCGGCCGGCCGGTGCTGGAGAAGGCGGTGGGCTTCAAGTACATCGCCGCCGAGATGCTGTCCAGCGAGGTGCTGGTGGGTGGTGAGGAATCCGGGGGCGTGGGCTTCGGCGGCCATCAGAGGCTCTCCGCCAGCTGGCGGGCCCAGGCGAGCACTTCGGCCACCCGTGCGTCGGAGGGGGCCTCGCAGTAGAGGCGCAGCAGCGGCTCGGTGCCGGAGAAGCGCAGCATCAGCCAGTGGCTGGGGCCG
>JBJTHL010000196.1:0-5504 GCA_046094445.1 Vulcanococcus sp. | reverse complement strand
CAGCTGCTGCTCTCCACCGGCAACAAATCGGAGCTGGCGGTGGGCTACTGCACCCTCTACGGCGACATGAACGGCGGCCTGGCCGTGATCGGCGACCTGTACAAAACCAGCGTGTTCCGCCTCTGCGCCTGGATCGACAGCCCCGCGGCCAGCAGCTGCCGCCAGGCCCTGGGGCTGCCGGCCAGCGGCGAGCTGGTGGGTCGCGCCATCCGCGAGAAACCCCCCAGCGCCGAACTCCGCCCCGACCAGCGCGACAGCGACTCCCTGCCCGATTACGCCGAGCTCGATCCGCTGCTCAAGGCCCTGATCGAGGAGCAGCGCAGCCCCGAGGATCTGTTCGCCAGCGGCGCCGACCCCGCCCAGGCCGAACGGGTGCAGGGTCTGCTGCGCCGCGCCGAGTTCAAACGCCGCCAGGCCGCCCCCCTGCTCAAGGTGAGCCAACGCGCCTTCGGCAGCGGCTGGCGGATGCCGATCGCCGCCGCCTGAGCCAGGCTGGGGCCACGCCCGCGACCCGCCCGCGCCATGGCCGCCCCCACCGCCCCGATCGCCAGCATCGGCGTGCCGCGGGAGATCAAGCGCGATGAGCAGCGGGTGGCGCTCACCCCCGATGCCGTGCACGACCTGGTGAGCCATGGGCTGGAGGTGCGGGTGGAATCCGGAGCCGGCGATGGGGCTGGCTTCAGCGACGAGACCTTCGCCACCGCCGGCGCCTGCCTGGTGAGCCGCCAGGAGGCCTGGGGCGCCCACCTGGTGGTGAAGGTGAAGGAACCGCAGGCCGAGGAATTCGGCTTCCTGCGGGACGACCTGGTGCTCTTCACCTACCTGCACCTCGCCGCCTACCCCGCGGTGGGGCGAGCGCTGCTGGCGGCTGGCACCACGGCGATCGCCTACGAAACCGTGCAGCTCGATAACGGCAGCCTGCCGCTGCTGGCACCGATGAGCGAGATCGCTGGGCGGCTGGCGGCCCAGGTGGGCGCCCACCTGCTGGAGAAACCCCACGGCGGCCGGGGGGTGTTGATCGGCGGCTGCACCGGTGTGCGCCCGGCGCGGGTGGTGGTGCTCGGCGCCGGCAGCGTGGGCTGGAATGCCGCCCGCCTGGCGGCAGCGATGGATGCGGAGGTGCTGTTGCTCGACCACAGCCCCGAGCGCCTGCGACGCCTGGAGGCGCTGCGCCAGGGCCGGCTGGTGAGCCTGGTGAGCAACCGCAGCCTGGTGGAACGGCTGATCCCCACGGCCGACCTGCTGATCGGTGCCGTGCTGCTGCCGGGGGATCGCGCCCCCACCCTGGTGCCGGAGCAGCTGGTGGCGCAGATGCGCCCCGGTTCCGTGATCGTGGATGTGGCGATCGATCAGGGGGGCGGCATCGCCACCAGCCGCGAAACCAGCCACACCGACCCGGTGTTCACGCTGCACGGGGTGCAGCACTACGCCGTGGGCAACATGCCCGGCGCCGTGCCCTTCACCTCCACCGAAGCACTGGTGAGCGTCACCCTTCCCTACGTCCTGGCGATCGCCGGCCGCGGGCTGGTAGAGGCCGTCACCGAGCGGCCGGAGCTGGTGTCGGGCCTGAACACCATCGGTGGGGCGGTCTGCCATCCGGGCGTGGCCAAGGCCCTCGGCCTGCCCAACCGCCACCCGATGGCCTGCTTGCACTGAGGCCGTCCGGCACGGGAGAGCCCCGCGGGAACAGGCCGAAAATGGAAGAGATTGGGTGCGGTCGGGCCTCAGTCGGCGGCGTTCTCCATAGCTTGTGCGGGCGCATGATCCGGGCCATGGCCTACTGCCGCGCCCTTATTCCCTTCGGCGGTGGACCCTCCCCGGCCGAGTTGCTGCCACCCCTGCTGGAGGGCCTCGGCCTTGAGGTGGAGCAACCCAGCGGCCCCACCCTGATGGCCTTTGAACGGCCCTGCGCGGGTCGCGCCACGCGCGATTACGTGCGCTTCTGGGCCGATTGGAGCGACATCGCCCACACGGGCGAACTCTGGCTGGAAACCCTGAGCGGCGAAAGCATGGCCCGCAGCCACAGCCGCTGCTCCGCCTTGCTCGAACAGATCCGCGCCGGGCTGAACCGCTGAGGCTCCGGCCCTGAGCGCGGGCGGATCAATCCAAGCGCTCATCCATCCGAGAGCTCCAGCGCCTCCAGATACAGCCAGGCCCCGTTCCGGCTGCCCCCCTCACGGCCAAAGCGCGAGAGCTCCTGCATCACGCCGCGGGCACTGCCCTGGCGGTAGTGCGCCCGAAATCGCACCGTGCCCTGGATCGCGTCCGCCCCGCCGGCCTCCGTGGCCAGCACCTCCAGCCGCAGCCAGCGCACGGCATGGCAGGTTGCCAGCAGCGCGCGGCGCTGTTCTGCCGCACTGGCGCCAGCAGCTCGCCGCTGGGTACGCAGCAGGTGCTCCACCTCCCCCAGGGCGAAGGCGCTGTAGCGGGAGCGCATCAGCTGCTCAGCCGTGGCGGCCAGGCGCTCGCCGCGCAGCAGCGGCCCGCAGCACGCCGCCAGGGTCAGCCGCCGCCCACCACCACCGCAGGGGCAGCGGCCGGATGCCGCCACCGGCTGAAAGCCGCTCATGCCTGGGGCGACTGCAACGGCCCCAGCTGCTCCAGGCTGCCAAGGGGCCGTTGCAGGGCCCGCGGGCTGAGGCCCTCGCGCAGGGCCAGCACCAGGCCGGCCGCCTCGCTGTAGCTGCCAGCTGGCAGCACCTCCAGCTCCAGGGCAGCCGCATCCACCTGCAGCAGGCAGGGGTTGTGCACGGCGATCACCGGGATGCCCCGCTCCGCGCAGGCCAGCACCGCCGCTCCGCCCAGGGCACCGGCAGGGGCCACGATCGCGCCCAACTGCTCGATCGCCAGATCCGTTCCGGCGGCTGACGCCCCACGGCGGGGGCGCAGATCAGGGGCACGGCTCAGGCCCACCAGCACGCAGGCCAGAAAGGTATAGCCCAGCTCCTCGCCGGCAGCCCGGGGATCGAGGGCGGGATCCAGCGGCAGCGCACTGAGGGCGGGGGCATGGGCGCAGGGCAGGCCGAGCTCGGCGCTGAGCAGATGGCTGATCACCGCCTCCGCGCCCGCGAGGGCATCCACGCCGCTGCCCTGGCGGTAAGCGGCGAGGGCAGGGCTGTCTGGGTCGTCCGGGAAGCGGGCCACCACGGCGATGGCGGTGGCACCGGCGGCCTGCAGGGCGCGGCCGGCCTGCAGCAGCAGATCGGGGCGGCCCAGTTCGCCCCAGCTCACGCCGCTGGCGCCGATGCTCAGCTGCACCGCGAGAGGCGCGGCGGTGGACACCACCGGGCCGATCTCCAGGCCGAGGCTGGCGCGGCAGCCATCGACCACCTGCAGATGCCGCCAGCGCAGGTCGGCCTCGATGCCGGCATCGAGCAACACACCGATGCGCTGGCGGCGCACCGGCCGCAGATCCAGCTCTGCCGCCGCGAAGCGATCCAGGCTCGAACCCTCCACGTAGTGGATGCGAGGGTCGCTCCAATAAAGGGCGGCGCCGTTCATCACGTTGGGGTGCGTGATCAGGCAGCCGCTGGCGGCGGCCAGCAGCCGCGCGGCCGGCAGGGCATCCCCGGCGTAGCCGCCGGTGGCACAGCCGATGCCGGTGGGAACCACCAGCAGGGTGGGCATCGCGGCCCCAGGGGCCCCAGGGTTGGTCAGCCCCACACCACCGCCTCGATCTGCAGCAGGGTGCCGCCGGTGGCGCTGGGCTCCACTGCCGTGATGGCCCAGCGCAGGGGCTTGCCATGGGCAGCCAGGGCTGCCAGCACCTGGGGGCGCAGGGGGCCTGGGGTGCGCTCCAGCATCAGCAGCAGGGGCTTCAGCAGCACAAGCTTCAGAACAGGGGGTTTCAGCAGAAGGGTCTCTGCAGAAGGGTCTCTGCAGAAGGGTCTCTGCAGAAAGAGGTTCGGCAGAGGAGGCTGAGTCGACGCGTGGCCTCAGCTCAGGGGGCGATCACTTCTGGTATTGACCGAACTGGGCCTCGTAGAGGGCATCTTCCTGGCCGGAGATCACCTTGAGATCGGAGCGAGGGAAGGCCACACACAGCAGTGCGTAGCCCTCGCTCTGGAGCTCGGCCTTCACCCCCATGGCGTCGGGCTGGTGCACGCTGCCTTCGCTGACGCGGGCCGCGCAGGTGGTGCACACACCGGAGCAGCAGGAGCTGGGCAGCACCACACCGGCCGCCTCAGCCGCCGACAGCACGGTCTGATCCGCGCGGCAGGGGAAGCTGGTGCTGGCACCATCCAGTTCGCAGACGATGGTGTATGTGTCGCTCATGGGCGGCGCGCAGAAAGCCGGACTGTGCGGGCCATCTTCCCTGATCACGGGCAGGGGCCCTCCGCCCCGGGCGCCGGGATCGCGGTCCACTGCGCCGGGTGTGGAGCCAGGTACTCGGGCGGCGCCCCATCGGCGTCCACCAGCGGTGCCGTGAGGACCAGATCAAAGGCCAGCGAAAGGCGCAGATCGTCGGGATCGTGGTTGATGGTCACGGCGTGGTCGGTGCTGGCGGGGAACAGCAGCAACAGGCCCGCCTGCGGCGCCACATCCAGCCAGGGGGCATTCCAGGGCGCCGCCGCCGTGATCGGCCCGCCGTGCCCCACCGCCAGCCCAGGCACCAGTTCGTTCACCTGCTGCTGGGGAAACAAGCGCAGGCAGCCGCTGCGCCCGCTGCCATCACCGTTGAGGTACACGATGGCGCTGATGTGGGCATTGGGGTGGTGGTGGCGACCCACCACCTGGCCCGGTTCGCTCACCACCGGCCAGGCCCTCTGGATGTGCAGAGCCACCTGCGCCGGATCGAAGCCGAGCTGCCGCAGATAAGCCCAGGCATCGGCCTCCACCGCCCGGCTGATCGCCGCAAAGGCCGGCAACCGGTGCAGTTGCCACACGCCGTTGATATCGCCGGTCCAGGCGCAACCCTCCTGCGGATTGCCGCCGGCATCACCGCGCAGGTCGAGCACCGCCTGCATCAACAAGGCCAGATCGAGGGGATCGAGGCGCAGATGCGCCCGCGCCAGGGCGAGCGGGAACAGGGGCTGCAAGGTGAGCGTCATGGCCCGAACATCAGCTGTGCCGATCCTGCCCCCCGCAGCCTCCAGGGGCTCAGCCCACAGGCAGCAAAAAGCCCCCGTCAAGCGGGGGCAATGCGGAGGGTTGGGGACGACGGATCAGGCCATGGCCGCGGCGCCGCCCACCACTTCCAGGATCTCCTGGGTAATCGCAGCCTGCCGGGCCTTGTTGTAATCCAGGGTCAACGTCTTGGCCAGAGCCTTGGCGTTGTCGCTGGCGTTGTTCATGGCCGTCATCCGGCTGGCCAGTTCCGAAGCAGCTGCTTCCTGCAGGGAGCGCAGCAGCTGATTCTGGAGGTAGAGGGGCAGCAGGGCGTTGAGCAGCTGGTCAGGGCTTTGCTCGAACACCATGTCCGAGGGCAGCGCCGGTTGCTCGTTGCTCACCGAGGCCTTCTCCACACCCAGTTGACCGTCGCGGGTGGTGAGACGGAAGATCTC
>JBJTHL010000195.1:0-5986 GCA_046094445.1 Vulcanococcus sp. | reverse complement strand
GTCGCCCTTGCTCAGCACGTTGATGATCCCGGCCTCCATGGCGGCGGTGCCGCTGCCGGTGATCACCAGCACGTCGTTGCTGGTCTGATGCAGCCACTGCAGCTGCTCGGTGGTGCGCTTGACGATCTTCTGGAAGTCGGCACTGCGGTGGCCGATCGGGTGACGACCCATCGCCTGCAGGACGGTTTCCGGCACCGGGGTGGGGCCGGGGATCATCAGGGTGAGCTTGTCCTGCATGGTGGTGGCGTGAAAGGCGGGCTGGCGCGGACGACGGTGGCGTTGACGGCCGTGGGCGTGCGGCGCAACGGCGGCGCAATCGACCACCATAAAAAACGACCCCTTTCGGCCCCCTGATGGCAGCGTCCGGCTACACCCTGCCGGTGTGGGTGGCGGCTGCCGCCCGGGCGGCCCTCGGCCAGCTGCTGGCGGAGCCATTTGCGGCCGAACCGCTGCTGCAGCTCGATCCCGGGGGGGGCGGCCGCCCCACACCCATGCCCGTGCAAGCGGCGGCCCTGTTGGCGCCTGGCCGGGCCCTGGCCACGGCCCGCTGCGACCCCGGCGAGGGGCTCGATCTCACCAGCGGGCTGCAGGTGTGGGTGGAGCTCAGCTGGCTGGATCCCGTACCGGCCGAAGGCCCCTGGCTGCAGCTGGAGGCCGGTGAGGGGGTGGGCATTCATGCCGCCAGTGGCGACCTGTGCCATTCCGCCTTCGCGCGCCAGCTGCTGGAGGCCAACCTGGCGCCGTTGCGGCCCGCTGGGCTGGGTCTCCACCTGCGGCTCACCCTGCCGGCGGGCCGAGCGCTGGCGGCCCGCACCAGCAATGCCGCCTTCGGCGTGGTGGATGGGCTGGCCCTGATCGGCACCCAGGCCGAGGTGCAGCGCAGCGCCGCCCCCGATCAGCTGGCGGCCGTGCGCGCCGAGCTGGCCCGCCGGGCGGCACAACCGGGCGGCTGCCCGGATCTGGTGCTGGTGATCGGTGAGAACGGACTGGACTTGGCGCCGCAGCTGGGGTTGCCGCCGGAGTTGCTGCTCAAGGCCGGCAACGGGCTGGGGCCGGCGCTGGTGGCGGCGGCGGAGCAGGGGGTGCGGCGGCTGCTGTTATTCGGCTACCAGGGCAAGTTGATCAAGCTGGCCGGCGGCATCTTTCACACCCACCACCACCTGGCCGATGGCCGCCTGGAGGTGCTCACCGCCCTGGGGGCCGTGCAGGGGCTGCCCACGGCCCAGCTGCAGGCCCTGCACGCTGCAGCGAGCGTGGATCAGGCACTCGCGGAGCTGGCCCGGCAGAACCCCGCGGCAGCGGCGGCGTTGCGCGCCGCGGTGGCGCTGGCCGTGGAGCAGCGCAGCGTGGCCTACCTGGCCCGCTACGGCCAGCAGGCGATGGCCGTGGGGGCGCTGCTGTTTGATCGCCGCCGCCAGCTCTGCGCCGAGGGGCCCCGGGGGGCGGAGCTGCTGCGCGCCTGGCGGCTGGGGGGGCCAGAGCCAGAGATTTAGGGTGAAGCCACTGCCTGGGTCAGCGTTGCTGACCGCTCCATGTCCAACGCGCAACCGTTCGCCATCGGCGAAACCAATCGCCATCCGGCGATCGTGATTCTTGATTTCGGCTCCCAGTATTCCGAGCTGATTGCCCGCCGCGTGCGTGAAACCGAGGTGTTCTCGCTGGTGATGAGCCACAGCACCAGCGCCGAAGAGATCAGGACGATCAATCCCAGGGGCATCATCCTCAGCGGTGGCCCCAGTTCGGTGTATGCCGACCATGCGCCGCAGTGCGACCCCGAGCTCTGGAATCTGGGGATTCCCGTGCTCGGTGTTTGCTACGGCATGCAGCTGATGGTGCAGCAGCTGGGCGGTTCGGTGGTGGCAGCCGGGCGGGCGGAATATGGCAAGGCACCGCTGCATGTGGACGACCCCACCGATTTGCTCACCAACGTCGACGACGGCTCGACGATGTGGATGAGCCACGGCGACTCCGTGGAGCGGTTGCCGGAGGGCTTCGTGCGCTTGGCCCACACGGAGAACACACCCGAGGCGGCGGTAGCCGACCACAGCCGCCGTCTGTATGGCGTGCAGTTTCACCCGGAGGTGGTGCATTCGCTGTGCGGCATGGCATTGCTGCGCAATTTCGTGTACCACATCTGCGGTTGCGTGCCGGATTGGACCACCGCCGCCTTCATCGATGAGGCGGTGGCCGATGTGCGTGCCCAGGTGGGCGACAAGCGCGTGCTGCTGGCCCTCTCCGGCGGGGTGGACTCCTCCACGCTCGCCTTCCTGCTGCACAAGGCGATCGGCGATCAGCTCACCTGCATGTTCATCGATCAGGGCTTTATGCGTAAAGGCGAGCCCGAATTCCTGATGGACTTCTTCGATAAGAAGTTTCACATCCGGGTGGAATACATCAACGCTCGTGAGCGCTTCATCAACAAACTCGCTGGCATCACCGATCCTGAGGAGAAGCGCAAGCTGATCGGTACGGAGTTCATCCGTGTGTTCGAGGAGGAGAGCAAGCGCCTCGGTCCATTTGATTACCTCGCCCAGGGCACTCTTTATCCCGATGTGATCGAGAGTGCCGGCACCAACGTGGACCCCAAGACCGGCGAGCGGGTGGCGGTGAAGATCAAGAGCCACCACAACGTGGGCGGCCTGCCCAAGGATCTGCAGTTCAAGCTGGTTGAACCGCTGCGCAAGCTGTTCAAGGATGAGGTGCGAAAGGTGGGCCGCAGCCTCGGCCTACCGGAAGAGATCGTGGGTCGTCACCCCTTCCCCGGACCGGGCCTGGCGATCCGCATCCTCGGTGAGGTCACCGACGACAAGCTCGACATCCTGCGCGACGCCGATCTGATCGTGCGTGAGGAGATCAAGATCGCTGGTCTGTATCACGAGATCTGGCAGGCCTTCGCCGTGTTGCTGCCGGTGCGCAGCGTGGGCGTGATGGGCGATAAACGCACCTACGCCTTCCCGATCGTGTTGCGTTGCGTGTCGTCGGAGGACGGCATGACCGCCGATTGGTCGCGCCTTCCCTACGACCTGCTGGAGACCATCTCCAATCGGATCGTGAATGAGGTGAAAGGGGTGAACCGCGTGGTGCTCGACATCACCAGCAAGCCCCCCGGCACGATCGAGTGGGAGTGAGCCATGGCGAGGGCCCGGCGGCTCCGTTACCCTCGGGGCCCCTGGCTCCGGAGCCTTGACCGCCGCCCCCCAGCAGGACCTCCAGCTGCAGCGCCGCCTCCAGCAGGACAGCATCGAGCTGGCCGGCAAGACCATTTATCTCAACCCGTTTCTCTATTGGCGTCGCTTCGATGCCAACACCGACCGCTGGCTGCGGGAGCCTGGCCAGCTGCCGGAGGATCAGATCGCTGCCAATCGGGCCCGTTTCTTCCCTGAGCTGGCCTGGGATCTCCTCAGCGATGAGGAGTGCCAGATCAAGGACGGCGCGGTGGAGATGTTCCTCAAGAGCCTGGAGCTGATCAGCACCTTCAACCCGGAGCTCACCCCCGGCCAGCTGCTGGAGGTGGAGCGCAAGATGGCCGTCACCAAGAAGCGGGCCTTCGAGCGTTGGGTGGCCAAATCGCTCAAGCGGCGCCAGCAGCAGCAGGACAGCGAACGCCGCCGTTTCGATCGCGAGCGCTGGCTGCGTGACTGGAGCGAGTGGTTGCTGCTGCCCGTCACGCGCCAGGCCCTGGTGCCGATGTCGGCCCTGTTGGTGGTGGCGGCCTCTGCGGGCTGGTGGTTCGGGGCGCAGCAGTTCTGCCGCCAGCAGATCGTGCAGCCCGCCGTGAGCGGCGCGCCGGTGGCACCGGCAGCACCGGCGCTGCCCTGAGCGGTACGCCGGCTCGGACCGGCAGGCGTCAGACTGCCCCAAGCCGCCTTGCCCCGGCCTTCCGCCATGGCCCCCGATCCTCTCGAATCCCTGCGGCTCACCTTGATGCAGGAGGTGCTGCCGGTGGGCATCGCCCTGGTGGAGCGCGCCCGCCGAGGAGGCCCGCGCGAGTTGGCGGAGGTGTTCAGCGGCGCGGAGGATCCCCTCGGGCGGCTGCGTCAGGAGGGTGATCCCGCCGCACGGGATCTGCGCGACAGCCTCGATCGCCTGCAGCCCGGCTTGGGTAACCCGGTGATGAAGGTTCAGGTGCGCGCTATCCCCAGCCCCGATTCCTCCAACCCGGGCGAGGCCGATGCCGCCGATGAGCGCCGGGAGCTGCAGGAAGCTCTGGGCCGCATCGGTGCGCGCCTGGCGCTGCTGGAGCAGCGGCTGGGCCCGCCAGCCTGAGCGCCGTGGCCCTGCTCCCCACCGCCCAACGCCACAGCGGCATGCGCCACCAGCCGGCGATTCTGCTGGTGGTGGTGTTTTTGTTTGCCAGTGCCATGGGGGTTCGCCTGGCCTGGTTGCAGCTGGTGGAGGGCCGCGAGAACCGCGCCCGCGCCGATGAGAACCGCATCCGTCTGGTGCCGCGCCAGCCGATGCGGGGGCGCATCCTCGATCGCCACGGCCGCGTGCTGGTGTCCAGCCGGCTCACCTACAACCTCTACGTGCAGCCACGGGAGGTGTCGGACGGGCAATGGCCCGCCCTGCGCCAGCGGCTGGCAACGGTGATGGCGATCCCGGCGGCCACCCTCGATCAACAGCGGCGCTCAGGGGCGAATCCCGAGGGCTACCGCATTGAGCTGGCCCGCCATCTGCGGCCGGAGCAGGTGCTGCGCTTCCGCGAGCAGGCGGCCAACCTGCCCGGTGCGGAAGTGGATGTGGACTACCTGCGCTTTTATCCCTACGGCAGCCTCGGCGCCCATGTGCTCGGCTACAGCAGCCCGATCACGGCCGAGGAATACGACAAGCTCCAGGCCAAGGGGTACCGGGTGCAGGACCGCATCGGCCGCAGCGGTGTGGAGAACGCCTTTGAAGCCCACCTGCGCGGCGAGTGGGGCGGCCAGCAGCTGGAGGTGAATGCCGCCGGTGAGGTGCAGCGGGTGCTGGGCGACAAGCAGGCCCGCTCCGGCCAGGACCTGCGGCTCACCCTGGATCTCGAGCTGCAGCAGGTTGCTGAGCGGGCCCTGGCCACCGTGGCCAAGGGCGCGATCGTGGCCATGGATCCGCAGACCGGCGCCATCCGGGCCATGGCCAGCCGGCCGAACTTCGATCCCAACATCTTCACCACCGGCCCCACGGTGGCCCAGTGGACGGCTCTGGGTGGCCCGGAAGCGCCGATGCTCAACCGTGCTTTTCAGGGGTTCCCCCCTGCCAGCACCTTCAAGCTGGTCACCACCATCGCCGGGATCGAATCGGGCAACTACGGGGAATTGTCCACCGTGCCCACGATGAACTCCTTCTGCTATCGCGGGCAGTGCTACGGCGACCACGGCAGCTTCGGGGCGATCGGTTTTCCGATGGCGCTGGCGGTGAGCAGCAACAGCTTCTACTACCAGGTGGGGCTGAAGGTGGGGCCCACCGAGCTGTTCCACGAGGCGCGCCGCATCGGCTATGGCCAGCTCACCGGCGTGGAGCTCAAGGATGAGGAAACGCCAGGGCTGCTGGGGGATCAGGCCTGGAAGCAGAAGGTGTATCGCGAGCCCTGGACCTCGGTGGACACGATCAGCTCTGCCATCGGTCAGGGGCCGGTGCTGGTGACGCCGATTCAGATGGCCCGCCTCTATGCCGTCGTGGCCAATGGCGGCTGGCTGGTGACGCCCCATCTGGTGGAACGCCCCACCCAGCGTCGCTGGCTGGGGCTCAAACCTGAAACGTTGCGGGCGCTGCGCAAGGGCCTGCGCATGGTGGTGACCCAGGGCACCGCCACGATCCTCAACGACCCCACCCTGCCGCCGGTGGCCGGTAAGACCGGCACCGGCGAGGATCCGCCGCGGCCCGATCACGCCTGGTTCGGCGGCTACGCCCCAGCTGGCAAGCCCACCCTGGTGATCGTGGCCTTCGGCG
Organism: Vulcanococcus sp.; assembly: GCA_046094445.1. GTDB lineage: Bacteria > Cyanobacteriota > Cyanobacteriia > PCC-6307 > Cyanobiaceae > Vulcanococcus. The sequence continues at coordinate 61 of JBJTHL010000195.1, read as the reverse complement.
AGAACAGCGGTGGCTATGGCGGCACCGTGGCGGCACCGATGGTGAAAGCCCTGATGACCAC
>JBJTHL010000194.1:0-3943 GCA_046094445.1 Vulcanococcus sp. | reverse complement strand
GTGTATACGATCTCCTGCAGCCGATCCAGGCCGCCGGCCAGCAGGGCTGAGGCGGCCTTGGCCAGCAGGAAGAGATCGTCGGGGCTGATCACCTCAATGGCGCAGCTGGCCCCCATCCGGGAAGACTGGTTCGAGATCCGGGCCTGATCCAGCCTGGGCGCACTCCCGCCACCCCCACCGCCCCATGCACAACGGCACCCTCTGGGCTGAGCTGCTGGCCTACGGCAGCGGCATCAGCCTGAGCCCGATCCACATCGGCCTGCTGTTGCTGCTGCTCCTGGGCCCCAACCCCCTGCGCCGCGGCGGCCTGTTCGTGCTCAGCTGGCTGCTCACCATCACCGTGATGGTGGTGCTGCTGCTCACCCTGGGCCACAGCCTGCTGCTCACCATGGCGCAAGGCTCCAGCCATCGCACGGTGCTGGATCTGCTCGCCGCCGGCGCCCTGCTGGCCCTCGGCCTGCGGGAGCTGCTCGATCGCCGCGAGCAGGGGGGCGATCCACCGGCCTGGACCCGCCAGCTCGATCGGCTGTGTGCCCTGCCCCTGCCACTGCTGCTGGGGGCCAGCTGCGCCATTGAGGTGATCAGCCCCGACGATCTCTTCCTGCTGGCCAAGGCCGCCTCAGCCCTGCTGGCCGGCGGCCTGGATCGGCTGCAGGAGATCGTATACACCGCCGGCTTCAGCCTGGCCTCCAGCCTGGCGCTGCTGCTGCCCTTCCTGGCGGTGCTGCTCGGCCGCGATCAGGTGCTGCCGCTGCTGGAGCGAGGCAAGCAGCTGCTCTACGCCCGGGGCGATCTGCTGGTGGGGGGCCTGAGCCTGGCGCTGGCGGTGTATCTCGGCTGGCAGGGGATCGAGGGCCTGCAGCAGGGCCTGCAGCTCAGCTGATCGGCTCGGCGCCCTGGCGCAGCCAGTCGTGCCAGCGGCGGCGATCCGCCTCCTGCTCCGCTGCAGCGCCGCCGCCGGCCATCAGCCACACCGCCTGGCTGGCGCGGCTCACGGCCACGTAGGCCAGCTGGCGGCGCAGCACCGCATCCTGCGGCCAGAACACATCCCCGGCCACATACACCTCACCGAAGGTGCTGCCCTGGCTGCGGTGCTCACCGTGCACCGCAGCCGGCCCGAGGGAGGCAAAGGCATCCCGCACCAGGAAATAGCGGCGCCAGAGGCTGCGGCCGCCCTGCTTGCCCGCCTCGCGCGCCTGCTGACGCAGCCCCTGCAGCACCCCGTCCAACGCCGCGCGGTCGCGGCTGCCGGCGGGGGGCAGCAGCCGCAGGCTCAGGCGCATCTCGCCGGTTTCCACCGCGGCGGTGAGGGTGTCGATCACCGGGGCGCTGAGACCGTCGCCGGCACCAACGCCAAACTCCGCCAGGTCGCAGCGCTCGGGGGTCACATCGCGCACCACCAGCTCGCGATTGGAACCCAGCAGCAGATCCGGCTCCTCGGCAGCGTCTTCGCCGGCGCGGCAGGCCGGGGCCATCACCGCCAGGCGGGTGATCAGCACCTCACCGGGCAACACCGGCAGCTGGTCGGCCATGGCGCCATGGATGGCGCGGCGGGCCAGGGGCACCAGCTGCTCCAGGGCGCGATTGGTGTAGCAGAGGATGCGGGCATGATCGGGATTGTCGAGCTCGGCGGCGCGGCGCAGGCCCGCCTGGGCCGCCTCCAGCCACTGGCGCCGAGGCAGCGCCGCCACCTGGCCGTGGTCGTCGCGCACCGGGGCCAGCGCCGGCGGCTGCCGGCAGGGCAACTGGCCGTTGCGCAGGCCCGAGGCCAGCTGCAGCACGGGGCCCTGGTGGCGCACCACCTCGCTGAGGCTGGCCACGGCGGCGCGACCCAGGGCGAACACCGGGCTCTCCGCCTCCCCCACCGGCGGCAGCTGGCCCGGATCCCCCACGAACACCAGGCGCGTGCGGAAGGGATGGGCGCAGCGCAGGCTGATCTCCAGCAGGGTGCTGTCGACCATCGAGGCCTCATCCACCAGCACCAGCCCGAGGTTCTCCAGGGCGGCAGCGGTCTGCTCGGTTTCCTCGCAGCGCTCCAGATCCCCCTGGCGCCGCAGCTTCAGGCGCAGCAGGCGATGGATCGTGCTCGGGTACCAGGTGGGCTGCAGGCCGGCCCAGGCCAGCTGCTGGCGCAACACCCCCACGGCCTTGTGGGTGGGGGCCACCACGGTCCAGCACAGGCCGCTGGCCTCCACCTGCTGCAGCAACTGGCGGCAGAGGAAGGTTTTGCCGGTGCCGGCGTAGCCGCTGAGCACAAACGGCGTGCCATCCCAGGGGGCCGACAGCCAGCCGGCGAAGGCATCGGCGGCGGCGGTCTGCCCGGCGGTGAGGCGGTCGGGCGGTGGGCCCTCGGCGGCAGGCCGGGGCTCAGCCAATCGGCAGCAGACCCCAGTGCTGAGCCAGCAGCAACGGCGAGCCCACCCACACCAGGCCGGGCAGGGCCACCAGCGGTCCCATCAGGCTGCCCACCAGCACCTCCAGGCGGGTGTGGCCGAGGTTTTCCTTGAGGGGCTTGAGGGCCTCGCTGCCGGCGGCTGCCGGCAAGCCATTCACCCGCGCGGCCGTGAGGCCAGCGGCACGGCGCACCCCGGCGGCGTCGTAGAGCACCACGAAGCAGAGGGCGGCCGCCAGGGCGAACAGGCCGGAATCAAACCCCTGCTGCCAGCCCAGGGCGGCGGCGGTGCCGGTGAGCAACGCCGAATGGCTCGAGGGCATGCCACCGGTTTCCACCAGCACCCTGGGGTTCCAGCGGCGGTGCACCGCCAGCTCGATGAACATCTTCGAGAGCTGGGCGCTGCCGCAGGCCGCCAGACCCCACCACAGCGGACCGTTGTCGAGAATCCCCAGCAGGGGCGCAGCAGGAAGGGCCGCAGCGATCAGGGCGCCGCTCATCGATCGCGGCTCGTGATGTAGTCGGCCAGGGCGAGCAGGGGAGCCGCCTTGAGGGCACCACCCTCCTGCTCGGCGTAGGGCGCCAGGGCGGCCTTGGCCTCAGCCACCAGGGCCTGAGCCCGCTGGCGTGAGTCCTCCAGCCCGAGCAGCTTGGGGTAGGTGGTCTTGTCGGCGGTGAGGTCCTTGCCGGCGGTCTTGCCCAGCACCTCGCTGCTGGCGGTCACATCGAGGATGTCGTCGATGATCTGGAACGCCAGGCCGATGCCGCGGGCGTAGGTGCGCAGAGCCTCCAGCAGGGCGTCGGAGGCACCGGCGATCAGGGCACCGCTGAGCACGCAGGCCCGCAGCAACGCACCGGTCTTGTGCAGGTGGATGTATTCGAGCGTCTCGAGGTCCACATCCTTGCCCTCGCACTCCAGATCCACCACCTGGCCGCCCACCAGGCCCGGGGCACCGGAGGCCAGGCTCAGCTCGCCCACCACCGCCAGCAGCCGCTCCGCCGGCACGCCGGGGCTGCGCAGGGCCACCATCTCAAAGGCGCGGGTGAGCAGGGCATCGCCCGCCAGGATCGCGTTGGCTTCGCCGTACACCTTGTGGTTGGTGGGCCGGCCGCGACGCAGATCGTCGTTATCCATGGCCGGCAGGTCGTCGTGGATCAACGACATGGTGTGGATCATCTCCAGCGCCACCGCCGTGGGCATGGCCTGCGCCGCCTCACCGCCCGCCAGCTCACAGGCCGCCAGGCAGAGGATCGGCCGCAGCCGCTTGCCCCCCGCCAGCAGCGAGTAGCGCATCGCCTCCCGCAGGCTTTCCGGCCGCTCCGGGCCCAGGGAGCCATCCAGGGCCGCTTCCACCTGCAGCCGGGCGGCTTCCAGGTAGGCCCCGAAATCAAAGGCCACCGCCTCCCCCGTGGAGGTGCTGTCTGCTGTGCTCACCACCGCGGTCATGGGGGCTGGGCCTGGGGCCATCGCTGGGGCGGATTCTCTCAGGCAGGGGGGCGTGATGGCGCTCAGGGCACCAGATCGTCGAGGCCATGCTCCACACCGTGGCG
>JBJTHL010000193.1:0-6767 GCA_046094445.1 Vulcanococcus sp. | reverse complement strand
TCAGGACTGGTGAGCACCGCCACATCGGCGTGGTTCTTGGCGGCGGCACGCACCATCGCCGGGCCACCGATATCGATGTTTTCGATCGCCGCATCCCAGCTGACATCCGGGCGGGCGATGGTTTCGCGGAAGGGATAGAGGTTGACCACCACCACATCGATCGGGTCGATGCCCTGGGCCTGCAGATCGACCTGGTGCGCCGGTTCATCCCGCTTGGCCAGGATGCCGCCGTGGATGCGCGGATGCAGGGTCTTCACCCGACCCCCCAGGATCTCGGGGGCGCCGGTGTGCTGCGCCACCTTCGTGACGGACAGGCCGGCGGCCGCCAGTGCCGCGGCCGTGCCGCCGCTCGAGATCAGCTCGTAGCCCGCCGCCAACAGGCCCTGCGCCAGGGGCACCAGGCCCTCCTTGTTCGACACGCTGAGCAGGGCCTTGGGCGCCATGGGCAGAGGGGAGGCTGAGGATCCAACCTACGCAGCAGCTGTCTGCCGCCCCCTGCGATGTCCTCCCCCGATCCAAGCGATGCCCTGCGGCTCGGCCCCGAGCAGGCCACCCAGCGGCTGGTGCTGCTGCATGGCTGGGGCGCCGATGCCGACGACCTGCTCGACCTGGGCACCCTGCTGGTGGGGCCGGAGGTGAGCGTGGTGGCCCTGCGGGCGCCGGAACCCCATCCCTATGGCAGCGGCCGCCAGTGGTACGGCCTCCAGCCGATCGACTGGACCGCCCTGCCGGCCGCCCGGACCGCCCTGCGCGAGCGCCTGGTGGAGCTGGCCGCCAGCGTGCCTCTGGAGCGCACGGTGCTGCTGGGTTTCTCCCAGGGCGGCGCCATGGCGATCGATGTGGGCTGCAGCCTGCCCTTGGCCGGCGTCGTGGCCTGCAGCGGCTATCCCCATGAGGGCTGGCAGCCGCAGGGTGCGCTGCCGCCGGTGCTGCTCAGCCACGGCCGTGAGGATCCCGTGGTGCCCTACGCCGCCAGCGAGACGCTGCAGCGCGGCCTTCATCAGGCGGGAGCGCAGGTGGAGCTGCTGCCCTTCAACGGGGGGCACGGCATCGATCCAGAGCTGCTGCCGGCCCTCGGGGCCTTCGTGCGGGGGTGCCTGGCATGAACAAACCGGCCCCCATCTGGGGGCCGGTGCAGCGGGATCAGCGGGAACCGGTGATCAAACGAAGGCGTATTCGTACTCCTCCATTTCCTCCCAATCGTCGGCGGCCAGCGCTTCCAGGCCGGCGAACAGGGTGTCCTCACCGATGCGGTCCACGATGGCCCGCAGCGAGGGGAACAGGAAGTGGTTCTCCTCGGCGTACTGGGCGCTGAACAGGCCTTTCTCGCCCCAGAAGAAGCGGTCGGTGGTGTGCTCGTTGCGGCGCACGTTCAGCAGAGCCGGGGGCACGATGGCGCCTTCGGCGATGAAGCGACGCGCGGCGGTGACAGGCTTGTGCTCGCCAGTGTCGAGGTTGTGGGTGGCCACGTGGGCCAGAACGCGCTGCCCGGCCAGACGACGGCGGCTGATGCGCTTGCGCTTCTTGGACATGGACTGAAACCCGGAAGGAGAGGAGATGGGGTCGAAACGCCCAAACGTCTGTCACCCGGGAAGCCAGACAGACCCGTCAGACCCACCCGGGATAACCCAGGACAGATCCAGACGGGCAGCCAACCGCCAGCGGCCAGGCGGACACCGATCAGCAGGGACGAGACATCCACTGCTGTAGCCTTGGTCGCAGGCAAGCTGCAACCTAGGCCCGAGGGTCCGACGCCGCGCGGCCCGCTCCCGGACTGCGAGGTATTGGTCGATACTAGGAACTTAAGACTTTTTCCCAGATTTCGAACACCCTTGGCGGAAATTGGTCGACGGGCCACCGCCTCGATCGCTCGTCAACCGCTCAGATGCAAGTCTCCAAGCGGTATCTGGCTCTGGTTGACCAGCAGCTTGCCCAGTTCGCGGATCGTCCAGATCTGCGCTCACTGGTGGTGTACCTCACCCTGCCCGGCGACAACGGCAAGCCGGCGCTGATCGCCATCGGGCACTGGCCAGCCCGCCCCGGCCTGCCGCCCGAGCAGGCGCCTGGCGTCAACGCCATGGCCGAGCGCCAGGGTGATGGCAACCAGCGCTGGCTGCCCCTACGGGATGGCGCCCTGGTGCTGGGGGTTCTGCGGGTGGAAACCGATCACTGGCCCTGGCCCGCCCCGTTGCAGCAGCGTCTCAACGCCACCGCCCGCTGCCTGAGCGAAGCCCTGCGGCTGGATCGGGAACGCCAGCGGCTGGGGCAGGCCCTGGCCCAGCGGGACGACCAACTACGCCTGCTGGTGCATCAGCTGCGCAATCCCCTGGCGGCCCTGCGCACCTTCGGGCAACTGCTGCGCCGGCGGCTGGAGGGAGACCTCCGCAACCGCAGCCTGGTGGATCAACTGCTGGTGGAGCAGGGGCAGCTCAGCCGCTACGTGGAAGCCATCGACCTCCTGGCCGAAGACCCGGCGCTGCCGGCCGCCGCAGACACCGCCGCCCCCCTGCTGCTGCCACCGGCCCTGAGCAGCGCGGCACCCCAGGCCCTGGCCAGCATCCTGGAGCCACTGCTGGAGCGGGCCGCCGCCACCGCCGCCCTGCAGGGGCGTCCCTGGCACGGGCCCAACGCCATCCCCCCCTGGAGCGGCGATGGCGCTGCCGTGGGCGAGATCGTGGCCAACCTGCTGGAGAACGCCTTCCGCTACAGCCCAGCCGGCCAGGCCATCGGCCTGATGGCCGCCGCCACGGAGGGCGGCGTGGCCCTCGGCATCTGGGACAGCGGCCCGGCGATCCCCACCGAGGAGCGGCAGCGCATCTTCCTGCGCGGGGAGCGGGGCAGCACGGGCCTGCACCAGGCCGGCACCGGCCTTGGGCTGGCCCTGGGCCGCGATCTGGCCCGCAGCCTGGGGGGCGAGCTGGCGCTGGTGGTACCGCCGCGGGCGCTCAACCCCAACGATCCGGCCCTGCCGGAGCAGGGCAATGGTTTCCGCCTCTGGCTGCCGGCGGAACCGACCCAGGCACCCGGTTCAGCGCAACCCCAGACCTGAGGCCGCCAGACCCATCAACAACAACCCCCAGCTCACGCTCCACTCCACACAGGCGCCATAGCTGTCGCCGCTGTGGCCCCCCAGGCGGCGGCCGAGCTGGAGCGGCACCGCGACCGCCGGCAGGGCACCAAGCCAGCCGAGCCAGGCCCAGGGGCCGGCCGCCAACGCCACCGCCAGCAGGCTGAGCACCAGCAGCACCAGCAGGCCGGGCGCCAGCTCCGCCCGCCAGCCACGGCCATGGCGGCGATGGAAACCGGCGCTGCCACCGCTCTGCTCGCGCAGATAGGGGAACGCCCGCATCGCCAGCAGGGGCGAGAAGCGCCCCCACACCGCCGCCCAGAGCAGGGCCCAGGGGGCCGCGGCCGCCAGCAGGGCCAGGCCGGCGAGCCGCAGGGCCAGCAGCTGCACCAGAGCCTGCACGCCACTGGCCCCCACCCGACTGTCGTCCATGGCTTCCAGGCAACGATCGGGCCCGGCCGCCAGGCCATCGGCGGTGTCGATGGCGCCATCGAGATGCAGGCCGCCGCTGATCCAGAGATCGAAGGCCAGCACCAGCGCCAGCTGGGGCAGCAGCCCCGCAGGAGCGAGCAGGTGCCAGAGGCCGGCCTCCAGGCCACCGATCAGCGCCCCCATCCAGGGGGCAAAGCGGGCGATGCGCTCGAACCGCGGATGCAGCCCGGGGGGCAGCGGCAACACGCTGTAAAACACCCAGGCACCGGCCAGATCAGCCCACCAACCCGGCGGCCGAGCCGGTGGGCTGGGATCGGGGGAGCGGGCAGCCATGGCCCCTGCCGCGAACAGCAGGCCCGATCCTGCCGCGGCCCGGCCGCCGCGTAGGGTCCGCTCAGCTCCGGCGGTGGCGGTCGCGATGGCGTTCAGCTTCACCATCTCCGCCCATTGCCCCAACACCCGAGCCCGCTGCGGCTGCTTCCAGACGCCCCACGGGCCGGTGCACACCCCACGGTTCATGCCCGTGGGCACGCTGGCCACGGTGAAGGGGGTGAGCATCCCGCAGCTGCAGGGCACCGGCGCCGAGATGGTGCTGGCCAACACGTATCACCTGCACCTGCAGCCCGGTGAAACGATCGTGGCGGAGGCCGGGGGGCTGCACCGCTTCATGGGCTGGAGCGGCCCGATGCTCACCGATTCCGGCGGCTTCCAGGTGTTCAGCCTGGGGGACATCAACCGCATCAACGATCAGGGGGTGGTGTTCCGCTCGCCTCGGGATGGCGCGCGCATCGAGCTCACCCCCGAGCGCTCGATGGCGATCCAGATGGCCCTGGGTGCCGACGTGGCCATGGCCTTCGATCAGTGCCCCCCCTGGCCCGCCAGCGAAGCCGATGTGGCCGCCGCCTGTCGCCGCACCCACAGCTGGCTGGAGCGCTGCATCAGCAGCCATCAACGCGCGGAGCAGGCCCTGTTCGGCATCGTGCAGGGGGGCTGCTACCCAAATCTGCGGGCTGAATCGGCCCGGGTGGTGCGTTCCATGGGGCTGCCGGGCATTGCCGTGGGCGGCGTGAGCGTGGGTGAACCGGCCGAGGAGATGCACCGGATCGTGCGCCAGGTGGGCCCGCTGCTGCCGGAGGCCGTTCCGCACTACCTGATGGGGGTGGGAACCCTGCGGGAGATGGCGATCGCCGTGGCCAACGGCTTCGACCTGTTCGACTGCGTGCTGCCCACCCGCCTGGGCCGCCATGGTGCCGCGCTGGTGGGTGGCGAGCGCTGGAACCTCAAGAACGCCCGCTTCCGCCACGACCACACCCCCCTTGATCCCAGCTGCCCCTGCCAGGCCTGCACGCTGCACACGCGGGCCTACCTGCACCACCTGATCCGCACCGAGGAGCTGCTGGGCAAAACCCTGCTGAGCGTGCACAACCTCACCCAGCTGGTGCGCTTCAGCAGCGCCATGGCGCAGGCGATCCGCGACGGCTGTTTTGCAGAGGATTTCGCTCCCTGGGAGCCAGACTCTCCAGCCGCTCACACGTGGTAGCGTCCGACCTCAGCCACGTACAGATCGGGATGGCCGCCTACGCCCTGCACACCCTGGCCCAGCTGCCTGAGGCCTACCAGGCCTTTGCTCCCCTGATCGACATCCTGCCGATCATCCCCCTGTTCTTCCTGCTGCTGGCCTTTGTGTGGCAAGCCTCGGTGGGCTTCCGCTGAAGCAGCGGTGCCAGCCCAAGGCTGAATCAGCCACGGTTTCGCGCGTGCGGTGGGCTCCCAGGCTCACCGTTTTTTTATGGGCAGCCGATGGCGCCCAGGCTCAGCGGGAACCGCCGCGCAGCTCCACCAGCGCGAAGGCGGGCAGGGCCAGCATCCGCCGCCAACGGCTGGGCTCCTGGATCAGGCGATAGAGCCATTCGATGTGCAGGCGCCCCATCCAGAGCGGCGCCCGCTCCTTGGTGCCCGACCACACATCAAAACTGCCGCCCACACCCATCCACAGCCCCGGCTGGCCCTGGTGCAGGCGCTGAATCCAGGTTTCCTGGCGGGGCACCCCCAGGGCCACCAGCACCAGATCCAAACGCGCCTGCTGCAGCTCCGCTTCAAGGCCGGGCCAGGCGTCGGGATCCTGGTAGCCGTGAATGGTGTAGGCCAGATCCAGGCCGGGCATCTCCAGGGCCAGACGCTCCCGCAACAGGGCCATCACCGCGGGGCTCGCCCCCACCAGAGCCACCCGCCAGCGGTGCCGGGCGGCGTACTCGAGCAGCTGATGGGCCAGTTCGATGCCAGGGCTGCGGCGCACGCGAATGCCCTGGCGGCGCAGGGCCCACACCACGCCAGCGCCATCGGGAATCACCAGCTCGGCGGCGGCGATGGCGGCTCCCAGCTCGGGGTTGGCCCGAGCGGCCATCGTCATCTCGGCATTGAGCGTGACAATCTGACCACCGCCGCGCTGGCGCAGCTCCAGGGCGGCGGCAAACACATTGGCGCAGGCGGCCACCGTCACCCCCAACACTTGGGTGCGGCGCCAGGAGGGGGGCTGATCGCGGCCGCTGAGCCCCGTGCTGACGGCGTCGGTCGCCATTGATGCCATTCCCCGGTCGGGCCGCGCGGGAGAATCTATGGCAATTGTTACGGCCTGGCCGCGCCATGACCCTCAGCAGCGCCGCCACGACGTCCAACAGCGGCACCGGCAACCGCGCCGCACCGCTGCAGCTGCGCGCCGCCGAGGCCTGGGAGCGCCTGCAGGACCTCGATCGCCAGATCGACCGGGTGGTGCTGCAGCGGCAGCACCCGATCACCGGGCTGCTGCCGGCCAGCACCGCCCACACCGTGCATGGCAACTACGGCGATGCCTGGGTGCGCGATTGCGTGTATTCGATCCAGTGCGTGTGGGGGCTGGCCCTGGCGCACCGGCGCCTGAGCGGGGCCAGCACCCGCGCCTTCGAGCTGGAGCAGCGTGTGCTTGAAGCGCTCGATCTTGGGGGCCTGGCGGGCCATGGCATGGAGCAGGCCGCGCATCAGCTGCAGCACCCGCTGCTCCAGTTCGAACACGCGCCGACTGGCGCCGCGCAGCCGGCGATGGGCCAGTGCCCCCGCTCCCGCCCCGGCGGCCGTGCTGGCCGATCCCCAGGATCGGGCCTGGACGGTGCTGCGGGAGCTGGACCGCCAGATTGAGGCCGTGGTGCTCAGCCGCCAGCACCCGATCAGCGGTCTGCTGCCGGCGAGCACGGCCAACACGGTGCATGGCAACTACGGCGATGCCTGGGTGCGC
>JBJTHL010000192.1:0-4436 GCA_046094445.1 Vulcanococcus sp. | reverse complement strand
CCCACGTGCAGGGCGCCGTTGGCGTAGGGCGGCCCGTCGTGCAGGGTGAAGCTCTCGCCCGGGTTCTGCTGGCTGAGGCGCTCATAGAGGTTCTGCTCGGCCCAGAACGCCTGGATCTCCGGCTCGCGCACCTTGGCGTTCGCCCGCATGTTGAAGGGCGTCTGCAGCAGGTTGAGCGTGTCCTTGTAGGAGATCTGGCCCGCCTGAGCGGTGGTGTCGGGCGCAGAGCTGGCGGTCACGTCGCCTGGGGCAGCAAGGGGCGATTATCCCGCCTCGCCGCTGGCCGCCTCGATCAGGGCATCGATCTCGGCAAAGGAGCTCACCACCACGGTGGCTGGATCGGGATCGCTGCCGCTGCTGCTCGCCTCGGAAGCGGTGTCCGCGGGGTCGGGCCGAACCCAACGCTTGCCGCTGCCGCTTCCCCGCTGGAGGGCCGCCTTCAGGCTGGCCAGGCTTTCGCTGAGGGCGCCGGCGCCGCGGTTCAGGCTGGCCGTCAGCTCTCGGACGCTCGTTTGCCAACGCTCCAGGGAGGAGAGCCGCAGCTGCTCCTCCGGTGTGAGCTGACGCCAGCGCAGCTGCGCCACCTCGCCCCCCAGCCTGCCGATCAGCAGGCCAGCGCAAAGCACCGCCAGCATCGGTGCGCCGGTGAGGCGATCGGCACTGGTGGCCAGGGTCAGTCCCAGCACCAGCACCACGGCCCCCCAGGCGGCATCGCGCGGCCGGCTCAGCTCGGGGCTCAGCAGGGGCAGCAGCATCAGCGCCAGGCCGAGGGCCAGGGCAAGGCTTCCACTGAGGCTGGCCAACATGGCGGAGGGTGGCGTTGACCCCATTCTGGGTGGCCCGTACAGTCGCGCTCTGCCCACCTGGCGGAATTGGTAGACGCGCTGGGTTTAGGTTCCAGTGGCTTCGGTCGTGGGGGTTCAAGTCCCCCGGTGGGCATTGTTCAGCGGGCGCCTGTGTGGGGCCGCGTCCTCGCCAACCAGCGGATCGGATGGCCCGGCTACCTAAGGTGGTGAGCCAATGAGCGGTGCCGCTGCCCTGGGGATGACGCAAGCTCCGGTACAGCCGGCTGGATCGCTGGAACAACCCTCTGAACTGCGTGCCTCGGTGAGTGCCGTGCCGCGCGAGTATCTCGACCCACCCGCCCCCTGGAACCCCACGGTGGGGCTGTTTCTGGGGGGCTATGGCCTGGCGGCGATCACGATCGCCGGCTGGATCCACTGGGGTTGGCCGCTGCCCATGCTGCTGGCCAGCGGCTTTCTGGCCCTGCACCTCGAGGGCACCGTGATTCACGATGCCTGCCACAACGCTGCCCATCCCAACCGCTTCTGGAATGCCTTCATGGGCCATGGAGCCGCTCTGCTCCTGGGCTTCAGCTTTCCGGTGTTCACGCGTGTGCACCTGCAGCACCACGCCCATGTGAACGACCCCAAGCACGATCCCGATCACATCGTGAGCACGTTCGGGCCGTTGTGGCTGATCGCGCCACGCTTCTTCTATCACGAGTATTTTTTCTTCCGGCGCAAGCTCTGGCGCGGCCATGAACTGCTGGAGTGGGGCATCGCCCGTGGCGTTTTCTTCGCGATCGTACTGGCTGGCATCAAGTATGGCTTCATCGATTTCATCTTCAATTGCTGGTTCGCCCCGGCCCTGATGGTGGGTGTCACCCTGGGCCTGTTCTTTGATTACCTACCGCACCGCCCCTTCCAATCGCGCAACCGCTGGCACAACGCTCGCATTTATCCCGGGCGGCTGATGAATTGGCTGATCATGGGCCAGAATTATCATCTGGTGCATCACCTCTGGCCTTCAATTCCCTGGTTTGAGTATCGCCCGGCCTATCACGCCACAAAGTCGATTCTGGATGCCAAAGGTTCCCCCCAGCGGCTCGGTCTGTTTGAAACCCGGAGCGATTTCAGCAATTTCCTGTACGACGTCCTATTGGGTGTGCGCAGTCATCGCCGCCGCCGCAGCAAGCTGCGGCCGATCGCTGGCCTGATGCCGAGCTTCCGGGCCCGCCGCCACATCGTGGCCCTGCTGCATCGCACGGCGGTCTCGCCCAAGCGTTGAGCCTGGCGGGCTGGTGGCTCAGTCCGCCAGGATCTTCGGCACCCGGAAGAAGTCCCCCTCCCGTTGGGGCGCTTCATCGAGCAGCTGTTCGCGCACATCGGTGGGCACGACCAGGTCGTCGCGGGTCACGTTCACCACTTCCACGGCGCGGGTGGTCGGGGGAACCCCCGCGGTGTCCACCGCCTGCAGCTGATCCACGTAGCCGAGAATCCGCTCCAGCTGGCCGGTGTAGGTGGCGATTTTGTCCTCAGGCAGGTCAAGCCGGGCCAGCTTGGCCACCTTGCGAACGTCGTCGGCGCTGATGTTGCTCATGGGGCGACCCTAGCCGGCCGGTTCCGCCAGGAAGCGCTCCAGGTCGGCCAGGAGGGCACTGGCGGCCACATCCAGAAAGCGGCTGCCATGCTCGGCCGTGGCCAGGGAGGGATCAGAGCCCATGCGGCCATCGGGATGGCGGCGGCGGAAATCCTCGGGGCCATGGATCGGCCCGGCTGGGGCCGCTTCCGGCAGGGGGCGCTGCTTGGCCTGAAGGCTCGGTTCCAGCTGCAGGGTGATGGCGATCTCGCTGGGGGTGGCGTGGTGGCCCTCGCGGTCGCCGTAGAGCTCCCGGGCCAGGCCCATGGCTTCGGGGGCCATGAACCAGTTGGCCAGCTTGCAGCGCAGGGAGCCGGCGTTGGTCAGGCCGCGGCTGGCGGCGCTGCCGTAGGCCTGGGCGAAGGCGGCCTTGGCGGTGGCGATGTTGCCGCCATGGCCGTTGATCACGTAGATGCGCTCGAAGCCATGCCGCGCCAGGGAGAGCACCACGTCGTGCAGAACGGCCAGCAGCGTGGCCGGCTGCAAGCTGATGGTGCCCGCAAAGCCCAGGTGGTGCTCAGCCATGCCGAAGGCCTGCACGGGCGTGACCAGCACGCCGCTGCGGCGCCCCACCTCCAGGGCCACGGCCTCGGCGGTGAGGGCATCGGTGCCGATGGCGCCGGTGGGGCCGTGCTGCTCCGTGGAGCCCAGTGGCACGATCACGCCCTTGCAGCTGCGCAGGTAGGTCTCCACCTCCGGCCAACTGCGCAGTTGCAGCCGGATCGCCTCCGGCCCGGCGACCGGACCCGGCAGAACGGTGGGGGAGCTTGTGGCAACCACGACGGCAGCTGAGCCTCAGGGACTCCCATCATCCCTAGGATCCAGGTCAGGTGGTTCCTGACGGTGCCCCATGCTTCAGCGCAAGCTCTACCGGTTTCAGTGCGAGCAGCGGCCGATCTGGGTCTTCCTGCGCGACCAGCAGCGCTGGATCGAGCAGGCGCTGGTGGTGGAACTGGAGGGCGACCTGGTCACCCTGCGCTACGACGCCGAGGAGGACGACGAGCTGCACAGCTGGGAGGAGTGTGTGCGGCTGGATTCGATCGGGGCCGTGAGCACGCGCCTGGCCTACTTCAGCCGCAGTGCGGAAGCCGACGACATCGAGGTGACCGGCGACTGTCCCGAATCCGAACAGCTGCCCAGCCAGGGCTGATCAGTGGGCGGTGCCGTTGCCGTCGTACTGGTCGGTGTCGTAGTAGCCGCCCTTGGTGCCGAAGAACAGGGTGGCCAGCACGAACAGGCCGCTGCCGCCGAGCAGCACGCTGGCGAGGGTGAGGCCGGAGCTGACGTGATCCATCTGAGCTTGGACGGTGCTGCCCTCAGTCTGCTGCCAAATCGCCCGCCTGGTGGCCGGTTCAGTAGCCCTGATACGACTTCTCCTCGATCAAGGCCGAGCCGTAGCGGATGTTGATCTGTTTCTTGAGGGCGGCCCGCTGGTCGTTCTGCTTGTAGACCGACCGCGCCAGTTGGATGAACGTGTCGCCGAACAGTTGCTGGCGCTCCTGGTCGCGGATGGCCTCTTCGATCTGCCACAGGGCGCTGTTCACGGCCTGGAGCTCTGCGATCAGCCGGGGATCCATGCTGACATTGAGGTCCTGCAGGGTCGTGGTGAGTGCTCGCAGTTCCGTGCGCACGTTGTCCAGAGCGGCACCCTGAAGATGCTGGCTTTTAATCTCAAGGATCGTGATCTTGTCGACCAGTTCACCCAGGGAGATCGGCGCAACGATGGTGTGAGGAATCATGCTGACGGCGCCCCAGGCTCCTCGCCAGGTTTTGGGAGTGTATCGGGCCTCTGTGGGATGATGGCGAAGTGGCATTGAAGCACTGGTTCAGGCCCGATTTCTGCACGCCGGCAGTCACAGCTTCTGTATCGCCGCGATCCCCACGCCTACCCATCGGCCCTCCCCCAGCGTTTTTTCGCCCGCCCCGCCGAGGTCGTCGCCCCCGAGCTCGTCGGCTGCCTGCTGGTGAAACGCCAACCCAAGGGCGAGCTGCTGTGGGGCGTGATCGTGGAAACC
>JBJTHL010000191.1:0-9601 GCA_046094445.1 Vulcanococcus sp. | reverse complement strand
CGGCTGCGCAGCTCAACCTGCTCAAGAACCTGCTGGCGCTGGCCCTGTTGGCTCCAGCCCTGCTGCTGCCCTGGCAGGCCCAGGCGACCGTCCCGCTGCTGCTGCTGGCCGCCAGCGGCGTGCTGGGCATCGCCCTGGGGGCCCTGCTCTGCGGCAGCGGTGGGGCCCTGCTGGCGCGGGCCGCCCTGCGGGCGGGCGAGGTGTTGCCCGTGCAGTCGGCGGCGCTGCGGTTGGCGGCGGCAGCCCTGGTGCTGCTGCCCCTGCTGCGGGGGCTGCCCCGGCAGGCGCCCCGGCCCCGGCCGGCGCAACGCCGTTGGCCCCTGGGGCTGGCCGCCACCCTGCTGGGCACCGCCGCCGGGATCGTGCTGCAGCAGACGGCCCTGCAGGCGTTGCCGGGCGCCCTGGCGGTGGCGCTGCTGGCCACCGCACCGGTGATGGCCCTGCCGTTGGCCCGCCTCGAGGGCGATCCACCGGGCGGGTTGGGGGTGGTGGCAGCCCTGCTGGCCCTGGCCGGGGTCAGCTGTGTGGTGGGGTAAGGCGGGCGTCGGCGCAGCACTTGCCCCAGGCCACCAGATCCGCCAGCTCGAGCTGCAGCGGTGGCTTGCCCTGCTCCTGGCCGATCTGCTCCAGCTGAACCGCCGCCTTGTTGAGCTGCTCCACCAGCACCGGAATGAACGCCGGGTCGGCCTGCAGCTGCGGTTGTTGCTCCGCCCAGGCCTGGAGGTCGCCGGCCGTGGCGGAGGCCTGTTGCAGGCAGCGCAGGCTGTGGGCCAGCAGCCGCAGGTGGTGGCGCTCCAGCGCTGGAAGCAGGCTGCTCTCCAGCTCGTGGAGCTCGGCGTCGCTCAGCACCGCTCGCCCGGGCTGGCTTCAGCGCGCTGCAGGCGGAAGCCGCAGGCGTGGCCCCCCTCGAGCAGCCAGTGCACGCGCTCCACCTGGCAATCGGGAAAGGTGTGGCGGATCAGCTGCAGCTCCTGATCGCACACGCAGGGGAACTGCTCGGCGATCTTCATCACCGAGCAGTGGAATTCACTCATCACCCAGCCGTTGCCCTCGGGATCGGGGCGGTAATCGGCCACATAGCCTTCGCCGCGACGCAGCTCCACCAGCCGTTCCAGCCGCTGCTCAAGGCTGCCGCTGCCGATGCGGCTGCGGTAATCCCTGGCCTTGTCGCGGGCCTGGCGCTGCAGGAGCCCTTCCACCATCTCGGCCGGCAGGCTGGCGGCCATCGAGGTGAGCAGCCCTAGGGCGAAGTCGTCGCTGCCATCCGGGAAGTGGCCGCGGCCCGCCAGGGTGAGGCACCAACGGTTGCTGGGGCGGCCGGGCCCTTCGCTGGCCGGGCTGGCCTCCACCAGACCCTCCTCTTCCAGGGAGCGCAGATGGCGGCGCATCACCTGAACGGAGACCCCCAAGTCCTCCGCCAACCAGGCCGCAGTGGTTTCGCCCTGACGCAGCATCAGGGTGAGGGCCGCTTCTCGGGTGGGGGCCTGGGTGGAGGCGCTCATGACCGCGGTCGGTTCCCCACACCATGCCACGGGCCATTCGCCACTGACGAGCCGGCCGGTGTTGATGGCGATTCGAGGATCGTCCGCTCCTGGCCCGGCCGCAGGCCACAATGACCTGTCTGCCCCGGTGGATTCGCACGTGCCCTAGGGTCGGCTTGCGAAACGAATCCGTTTCGTAATCGCCTGGTGCCTGTTGCCTCACCCGCTGGCCGCGGTCTCCGCTCCGGCCGGTCACACCCCTGAATCCGCGCCTTCGGCGCTCCGTTCCGCACCCATGTCTGACGCCCCCAGCACTCCCGCCAGCGACAGCCTTGAGGTGATCCGCAAATTTGCGGAAACCTACGCCCAGCGCACCGGCACCTACTTCTGCAGCGATCCCGGCGTGACCGCCGTGGTGCTGGAGGGTCTGGCCCGCCACAAGGACGAGCTGGGCGGTGCCCTCTGCCCTTGCCGCCATTACGAGGACAAGCAGGCCGAGGTGGCTCAGGCCTTCTGGAACTGCCCCTGCGTGCCGATGCGCGAGCGCAAGGAGTGTCACTGCATGCTGTTCCTCACCGAGGACAACCCCTTCCGCGGCGAGACCCAGACGATCACGCTCGACGACGTCAAGGCCCTCACCGCCGGTTGAAGCCAGGTTTTCCCCCATGAGCAGCGCACAGGCCGTTGGTGATCTGGTGAGCCAGCCGTACAAGTACGGCTTCGTCACCGATATTGAAACCGAGAAGATCGCCAAAGGCCTCAGCGAGGACGTGGTGCGGTTGATCTCCAGCAAGAAACAGGAGCCCGCCTTCCTGTTGGAGTTCCGTCTGCGCGCCTATCGTCAGTGGCTGCAGATGCAGGAGCCCGACTGGGCCACGCTCGGTTATCCGCCGATCGATTACCAAAACATCATCTACTACGCCGCCCCCAAGCAGCAGGCCAAAAAGGCCAGCCTGGATGAGGTGGATCCCAAGCTGTTGGAAACCTTCGACAAGCTTGGGATTCCCTTGAGCGAGCAGAAGCGTTTGTCCAACGTGGCGGTGGATGCGGTGTTCGACAGCGTGTCGATCGCCACCACCTACCGGGAGAAGCTCGCTGAGCATGGTGTGATCTTCTGCTCGATCAGCGAGGCGGTGAAGGACTTTCCTGAGCTGATCGAGCGCTATCTGGGCACCGTGGTGCCCAGCAACGACAATTTCTTCGCGGCTCTCAACTCCGCCATGTTCAGCGACGGCTCCTTCGTGTTCATCCCGAAGGGTGTGGAGTGCCCGATGGAGCTCTCCACCTACTTCCGCATCAACTCCGGCGACACCGGCCAGTTCGAGCGCACCTTGATCGTGGCCGAGGAAGGGGCTTCGGTGAACTACCTCGAAGGCTGCACGGCCCCGATGTTCGACACCAATCAGTTGCATGCTGCAGTGGTGGAGCTGGTGGCGCTGGACGATGCAGCGATCAAATACTCCACGGTGCAGAACTGGTATGCCGGCGATGAGAACGGTGTAGGTGGCATCTATAACTTCGTGACCAAGCGTGGCCAGTGCCGCGGCGACCGCAGCAAGATCAGCTGGACCCAGGTGGAAACCGGCTCTGCAATCACCTGGAAGTACCCCAGTTGCGTGCTACAGGGGGCCGATTCGGTGGGTGAGTTTTACTCCGTGGCCCTCACCAACAACCGCCAGCAGGCCGATACCGGCACCAAGATGATTCATGTGGGCCCGCGCAGCCGCTCCACGATCGTGAGCAAGGGCATCAGCGCTGGCCGTTCCGCCAACAGCTACCGCGGTCTGGTGCAGATCGGCCCCAAGGCCGTGGGAGCGCGCAATTACAGCCAGTGCGATTCGATGCTGATCGGCGATCAGGCTGCGGCCAACACCTATCCCTACATCCGCTCCCAGCAGCCTCAGGCTTCGGTGGAGCACGAAGCCAGCACCTGCCGCATCTCCGAAGATCAGCTCTTCTATCTTCAGAGCCGTGGCATCGGCTTTGAAGAGGCGGTGTCGATGATGGTGAGCGGCTTCTGCCGTGATGTGTTCAACCAGCTGCCCATGGAGTTCGCGGCTGAAGCCGACAAACTCCTGGCCCTCAAGCTGGAGGGTTCGGTGGGCTGAGCTCCTCCGCCGCCACCGCACCTCAGCCGTCAGGCACCCCACCCGTTCCGTTCTCGCCGCGCCCGCTCCCCCGCCGTGATCCGCCCCGACGCTCCCGTAGTGCTTGAGATCTGCGACCTGCAGGCGCGCGTGGAGGACAAGGCGATCCTCAAGGGGGTGAATCTCACCGTGCGCGCCGGTGAAATCCACGCCGTGATGGGCCGCAACGGCAGCGGCAAGAGCACCCTCTCCAAAGTGCTGGCCGGCCATCCCGCCTACACCGTGACCGGCGGATCGGTGACCTACCGCGGCCAGAACCTGCTGGAGCTCGATCCCGAGCAGCGCGCCCGGATCGGTGTGTTCCTCGGCTTCCAGTACCCAGTGGAAATCCCCGGGGTGAGCAACCTCGAATTTCTGCGGGTGGCCACCAATGCCCGCCGCACGGAACAGGGCGCCGAGGAGCTCGACACCTTCGCCTTCGAGGATCTTGTGCGCGAGCGGCTGCAGGTGGTGCAGATGGACCCCGCCTTCCTGGAGCGCTCGGTGAATGAGGGCTTCAGCGGCGGTGAGAAAAAACGCAACGAGATCCTGCAGATGGCCTTGCTGGAGCCGCTGGTGGCGATCCTGGATGAAACCGATTCCGGCCTGGATATCGACGCCCTGCGCATCGTGGCCGGCGGTGTGAACCAGCTGGCCGGCCCGGATAACGCCACCCTGCTGATCACCCACTACCAGCGCCTGCTGGATGCCATCACGCCCGACTATGTGCACGTGATGGCCGCCGGCCGCATCCTGCGCACCGGCGGCAAGGAGCTGGCCCTCGAGCTTGAGCAGCGCGGGTACGACTGGGTGGATGAGAAGCTGGCCGCCCTTGAGGCCGCCGGCGAGCGCACCCCGGTGGAGGCGGGCTGATGGGTGCCAGCCTCAGCGCCACCCATTCGCCGGCCAGTGCCCCCCGCGCCTCCTGGCTGGAGCCCTGGCTGGAGGCCCTGCCCGCCGCCAGCGGCCCCCTGCAGGCGGTGCAGGCCCGCGGTCGCCGCGCCCTACGGGATCAACCGCTGCCCTCCGGGCGCCTGGAGGACTGGCGCTTCACCGATCTGGCGTTGCTGCAGCAGCTGCCGCTGACCCTGGCTGGCGGTCTCGATGCCCCCGCTGCTGCCCTGCCCGCCCCTGAGCCGGGCGTGCTGCGGCTCGTGCTCGATGGCCAGAGCGATCCCCTGGCCGGGGTGGTGCTACCTGCCGGGCTCCAGGCCCTCACCCCCGGCGAGATCGCCCAGGGGCTCGGCCACACCCTGGCGGCTACCGGTTGTGAGCAGCACTGGCCCGTGGAGTTCAACCACGCCGCCGCCACCGCCGTGCTGGCCCTGCGGGTCAGCGCCCGCCACAGCCTCAAGCTTGAGCTGGTGAGCTCCGCCGGCGCCGGCCTGCTGCCCCTGCGGCTGCTGCTGGTGCTGGAGGAGAAGGCTGAGCTGGAACTCAGCCAGCTGCTGCAGGCGCCGGCAGCCGGTGCCTGCAGCCTGGTGCTCGAGGCCCATCTGGCCCGCAGTGCTCGTTTCAGCCATGGCCTGGTTGCCCTCGGCTGCCCCGAAGCGGCCTTGTTGGCCCATCTGGCCTTCGAGCAGGAGCCTGAAAGCCACGTCAGCCTCACCGCCGTGAGCAACGGCTGGGGTCTGGCGCGCCTGGAACCGCGGGTGCTGCAGGTGGACGGGGGGGCCAGCACCTGCCTGCGCGGCCTGCAGCTGGTGGATGGCCGCCAGATCGCCGACACCCATAGCTTCGTGCGCTTTCACGGTCCGGAAGGGCAGTTGGATCAACTGCACAAGGCGGTGGCCGCCGGCCAGGGCCGCAGCGTGTTCAACGGTGCCGTGCGGGTGCCGCGCGAAGCCCAGCGCACCAATGCCGCCCAGCTCAGCCGCAGCCTGCTGCTCTCCGATCGCGCCCGGATCGATACCAAACCCGAGCTGGAGATCGTCGCCGACGACGTGAAGTGCGCCCACGGCGCCACCGTGAGCTCCCTGCAGACCGAGGAGCTCTTCTACCTCCAGAGCCGCGGCATCGGCTCCGACCAGGCCGCAGGCCTGCTCAAGCGGGCCTTCTGTGAGGAGGTGCTGCGGGAGCTGCCCGCCGCCGCCCGCGCCTGGTGTCCGTTTGAGGCGCTGCAACTGGAGGCCGGCGCATGACCAGCACCCTGCCTGCTGCTGCGGCACCGGGGGCCGTGGCCACCGAGAACCTCGCCGCCCTCACCCGGCCCGATTTCCCCCTGCTGGCGCAGACCGCCTGCCTGGGCCAGCCGCTGATCTACCTCGATCACGCCGCCACCAGCCAGAAGCCTCGCCAGGTGCTGCAGGCGCTGCAGCACTACTACGACCACGACAACGCCAACGTGCACCGCGGCGCCCACCAGCTGAGCGCCCGCGCCACCGAGGGCTTTGAGGGGGCCCGCGCCAAGGCGGCCGCCTTTGTGGGGGCCAGCAGCCCCAACGAGATCGTGTTCACCCGCAACGCCAGTGAGGCCATCAACCTGGTGGCCCGCAGCTGGGGTGAAACCAACCTGCGCCCCGGCGATGAGGTGCTGCTCACGGTGATGGAGCACCACAGCAACCTGGTTCCCTGGCAGCTGTTGGCGGATCGCACCGGCTGCGTGTTGCGCCACGCCGGCCTCACCCCAACCGGTGAGCTCGATCTCAACGACCTGCGCAGCAAGATCAGCGAGCGCACCCGGCTGGTGAGCCTGGTGCAGGTGAGCAACACCCTCGGCTGCCTCAACCCGATCGCCGAGGTGGCGGCCCTGGCCCATGCAGCGGGCGCCCTCGTGCTGGTGGACGCCTGCCAGAGCCTGCCGCACCTGCCGATCCACGTGGCCGAGCTCGGGGTCGATTTTCTGGTGGGCAGCTCCCACAAGCTCTGCGGCCCCACCGGCATGGGGTTCCTGTGGGGCCGAGAGGCCCTGCTGGAGGCGATGCCCCCGTTCCTGGGCGGCGGTGAAATGATTCAGGACGTGTACCTGGATCACAGCAGCTGGGCCGGCCTGCCCCACAAGTTCGAGGCCGGCACGCCGGCCATCGGCGAAGCGATCGGCATGGGTGCGGCCCTCGATTACCTGCAAGCCATCGGGCTGCAGCGCATCCACCGCTGGGAGCAGCAGCTCACCCGCCAGCTGTTCACGCGCCTGCAGGCGATCGACGGCCTCACGATCCTCGGCCCCACCCCAGACCAGCAGCCCGATCGCGGCGCCCTGGCCGCCTTCCACGTGGAGGGTGTGCACGCCCACGACATCGCCGCCCTGCTGGATTCCTCTGGCATCTGCATCCGCAGCGGTCACCACTGCACCCAACCCCTGCACCGCCATTACGGCCTCAGCGCCTCGGCCCGCGCCAGCCTCAGCTTCACCACGACCCCCGAGGAGATCGACCGCTTCGCCGACGAACTGCAGGGCACGATCAGCTTCCTGCGGGAGCACAGCTGAGCGCTCACGCCCCTTGCGGTGGCAGGGCGTGGTACCAGGTGACCACGGCGTACTTGATGCCTGAGATGACGCGGCAGCCGGCGTGGGGGAAGCACCAATTGGAGGGGAACACCAGGGCCTGTCCTGGATCGGGCTTGATCCTGCCGCCGCTGAACGCGGTCTCTCCGCCCTCGAAGTCGTTGTTGAGGTAGAGGATCGCCGTGAGCACCCGGTGATACGCCTCGCGGTTGCGGTCGAAATCACAATCGTGATGAAAGACGTAGCGTTCACCGGGGTGATAGCGCAGCACTTGCAGGGGTTCGCGCCAGGAGTGCACGCCGTGCGCCCCGGGGAGCGGGTGGCCGTCGAAGGCAGGGTGCTGGGCCTTCAGCCGCTCGGCATAGATCGCCACACTGCGATTGAGCCGTTCATGCAGCAGCTGCGTGACCGGGTGTGCTTCCTCCAGGAGACAACTGGAACTGGTGCGGGCTTGCTGTGGTCTGGTCGTGGCCGCGCCGCCGTCGCTGGTGAGCGAACTGCCGGCAAAGGGCAGGGACTGCACATGCTCCAGGCAGCGTGTCAGCTCTTCGCCGGCCAGGCTGGGCACCACCTGAACCAGGTTCTCCAGCGGGATCATGGCTTCGGACTGGCGCGGCTCAGTGTGACCGATGTAGCCCACGAGCGCTTGCCGGCTGGCCCATGGTGCGCCCTGCCCCTGGCCCTTGGCGCGGATCACCTGGGATGGGGGGCGGGCTTGCTGACCATCCGATGACCGTCACGGCAGTGGCGCCGCCCACCCTGTTTCTGGCGGTGCTGGGCGGGCGCTCGGCCACCAGCCTGATCGAGCTGCACGACGTGCGCTTCGTGGCCGGGCCCAGCATCGATGCCACGCTGCCGGAGCTGCGGCGCCAGTGGTTCGGGAGGCGTGAGGGCCTGCACCTGGATGCCTACATGGCGGTGCGGGCGGTGGATGGCTGGACGGTGAGCCTCGGGCGCGACCCTGCCGCGCCCCGGCCCGAGCGGCTGTGGTTCGTGAACCTGGGCGCCTATCGCCCGGATTCGCTCGCCGAGCTCCATCACTTCGGCCTGGTGGTGGCCGCCTCGGCCCAGGCGGCCAAGGCCGAGGGGCGCCGGCGCTGGCTGCAGGGAGCGCTGCAGCAGCACAAGGACGACCTGGTGGCCGTGGACGACTGCCTGGCCCTGGAGCAACTGGAGCTGCTGGGCGGTGAGCGCTGGCATGTGCAGCTGCAGCCCCACCCGCAGGGTCTCAGCCAGCCCCAGCGGCCGGACTGGTTTGGCTACCGGCCGATCTGAGCTTGCAGCACGGTCCGCTCGCCGGGGGAGGGCTGTGCTCCGGCAGGGATGATCGGTGCAGGACCACTTCCGCACCCATGAAGATCGACGGCCAGGCCTGGCGCACCATCTGGTTGGAGCCCGATGGTTGCTCGATCGGTGTGATCGATCAGACCCTGCTGCCGCACCGCTTCACCACCCGCAGCCTGGCCAGCTGCGACGAAGCGGCCGAGGCGATCCGCACGATGGTGGTGCGCGGGGCGCCGCTGATCGGCGTGACCGGCGCCTACGGGTTGATGCTCGCGCTCCAGGTGGATCCCTCCGATGCCTCCCTGGCGGCGGCCTTTGAGCAGCTCAATGCCACCCGGCCCACGGCGGTGAACCTGCGCTGGGCGCTGGAGCGGGTGCGCGATCGGGTGGCGCCGCTGCCGCCGCAGCAGCGGGCCGCGGCGGCCCAGGCGGAGGCCGCGGCCATCGCCGACGAAGACGTGGCCATGTGCGAAGCGATCGGCGAGCATGGCCTGCGGATCTTCCAGGAGCTGGCGGCGGCGCGGCCGGCCGAACGCCAGGGGCAGCCGTTCAACGTGCTCACCCACTGCAATGCCGGCTGGCTGGCCACGGTGGACTGGGGCACGGCCCTGGCCCCCATCTACAAGGCCCACCGCGCCGGCCTCAACATCCATGTGTGGGTGGATGAGACGCGCCCGCGCAACCAGGGCGCCTCGCTCACCGCCTACGAGCTCGGACGCGAAGGGGTGCCGCACACGGTGATCGTGGACAACGCCGGTGGCCACCTGATGCAGCACGGCCAGGTGGATGCGGTGATCGTGGGCACCGACCGCACCACCCGCCGCGGCGATGTGTGCAACAAGATCGGCACCTACCTCAAGGCCCTGGCCGCCCACGACAACGGCGTGCCCTTCTATGTGGCCCTGCCCGCCTCCACGATCGACTGGAGCCTCGACGATGGCATCGCCGAGATTCCGATCGAGGCCCGCAGCGCCGCCGAGGTCACCGCCATTCAGGGCCGGGTGCTGAGCGGCTCGGGCGCCGGTGAGATTGCCACGGTGCAGCTCACGCCGGATGGTTCCGCCGGTTTCAATCCCGGCTTCGATGTCACTCCCGCGCGGCTGGTGACGGCCCTGATCACCGAGCGCGGCGTGGCGGAGGCCAGCGAGGCGGGGCTGCGGGGGCTGTATGGGGATGGCGGCTGAGGCGATTCGCACGATGGTGGTGCGCGGGGCGCCGTTGATCGGTGTGACCGGGGCCTACGGGCTGATGCTGGCCCTGCAGGT
>JBJTHL010000190.1:0-7457 GCA_046094445.1 Vulcanococcus sp. | reverse complement strand
CCCGGCTGGTGACGGCCCTGATCACCGAGCGCGGCGTGGCGCCTGCCACGGAGGCGGGGCTGTGGGGGCTGTATGGCTGAGCCGGAGCCTGGGGGGAGGCGGGGGATCGCGATCAAGCCGCCATCAGCCGCAACGGCCCCGGGTAGGCGGCCAGCTGTTGATCGGCGGTGATCAGCAGCATCCCCTCGGCGCTGGCCTGGCCAAGGAGAAGCCGGTCGAATGGGTCGCGGTGCAGGGGCGGCAGGGCGGCCACCGTCAGGGCGTGTTGGGCCTGGATGGTGAGCTCCTGCCACCCCCCATCCAGTAGGGCTCGGCGCAGCACGGCCGGCTCCACGCGGAAATCAGGGCGCCCGAGCGCTTGCTTGCTCACCAGCTCCCACAGGCTGGCCACGCTGAACACCGGCGTGTTGCGCGGATCTTCGAGCATCGCGGCCAGGCCCGCGGGCAGCCGCTCGGGCGAGCCCATCGCCCAGACCAGCAGATGCGTATCCAGCAGCAGACGCATGGGCGGGCTCAGGCTCCTTCAAACAGATCGGCGATGGCGTCAGCGCCCAGCTGATCAAAATCGTCGGGCACCTGGCACTGACCCGCCAGCAGACCCAGACGACGCAGCGGTGGCAAGGATCCGTCGGTGCTATCGAGCGGGGTGACGCGCACCAACGGGCGACCGGCCTTGCAGATCACGAAGGGCTCGCCCGCGGCCGCCTCATCCACCAGCCGTGAGAGGTGGGTCTTGGCCTCGTGCATGTTCACCTGGCGCATGGCCGGCCATCCACTCTGTTCTTGCAACCAACTTAGTCGACTAATGCGGGGAAAGCCGATGCCCGTGTCGGGTGCGAGGAGGTGTCAGCGTTAGCCCATGCCCTCGGTCGCTCCGCCGACTCGTCGGCCTGTCGTTCTCGCTCCGCCATGGCCGCCATGCCTCCCGTTGCAGACCTGCCCGATCTGCCCCTGCGCCAGCAGCTGGTGGCGGTGGCCCGCCGCATGAACGCCAGCGGCATCAACCAGGGCACCTCCGGCAACCTCTCGGCCCGCATCCCCGGCGGGATGCTGATCACCCCCAGCTCCCTGCCCTACGAGCGGATGGAGCCTGTTGATCTGGTGACGATCGATCTGCAGGGGCGGCCCCTGGGTGGGGCCGCGCTGCGCCGCCCCTCCTCCGAATGGCGGCTGCATGCCGACCTGCTCGCCAGCCGGCCCGAGATCCAGGCGGTGCTCCACTGCCATTCCACCCACGCCACGGCCCTGGCCTGCCATGGCCGGGCCATTCCCCCCTTCCACTACATGACGGCCGTGGCCGGCGGCGACGACATCCGCTGTGCCCCCTACGCCACCTTCGGCACGGCGGGGCTCTCGCAGCTGGCGGTGCGGGCCCTGGAGGGGCGCCAGGCCTGCCTGCTGGCGCAGCATGGCCAGGTGACGCTGGGGCGCGATCTTGAGCAGGCCCTGCGCCTGGCCATCGAGGTGGAGACCCTGGCGCGCATGTATCTGCAGGCCCTGCAGTTGGGGGAGCCGCCGCTGCTCAGCCCCGAGCAGATGGCGGCGGTGCACCACCAGTTCCGCACGCTGCTCTATGGGGCGGCGGATCCGGCGGCTGAGGTGACAGCCGCCGGCTGAAGACGAGCCAGCAGCAGCCCCGCGCCGCCGGCCACCACCACCACCGCTGCGCAGAGGGCGCTCCAGGCCGGCAGCCCCCAGTTGGCCACCGCCAGCGGGGCCACCACGGTGATCACGCCGCCGGCCAGGAAGGGCTGCAGCAGCAGTTGTTTCAGCGAGAAGGCGGGCAGGGCTTCGCTCGCGTCGTCGGGGTCGGCCATGCGCAGCAGCAGCAGGCCGCTGGCGGCTACGCCGGTGGCCTGGCCAAATTCGATCACGGCCCGCTCGAACCAGTCGGCCGGCAGCACCCGCGGCGCCAGCAGCAGCACCACCGCCAGGTTCCACACCAGGCCGCCCACGGCCAGCACCGTGAGCGGCAGCCAGTCGGCCTGGAGCAGCTTGAGGTTGAGGCCGGCGGTGGCGGCGGTGATCAGCAGATCGGCCGACAGGGTGCCGATCTGGCTCTGGATCGGCGCCGAGGCCCAGGCGCTCAGGCCGTTGCGCTCCAGCAGCCAGCGCACCAGCAGCGAGCCGATGATCGCCATTGGGAACACCGGCAGGGCGTCGATCACCACCGCCACGCCGGCACCAAGCGGTGCCGTGGCCAGCCGCAGGGCCTGCAGCAGCACCGCCCCCACCAGCACGGCGATGCCGGCCAGGCCGACGTTCACCGCCCAGGCGGCGGGACCCCGTTGGGGGGGGGATAGGGCAGGGCTGTCGGAGCTGTCTGTCGGGGCAGGGGGGGTGGAGGCGGTGGCACCAGAGGGCCCGCCGGCGTTGGCCCTGGCCTGCACATCCGCCAGCAGCCAGCCGCGCCTGCGTCCGAGCACCACCACCACGCCGCCCACCAGGGTGGAGCTCAGCAGCCCCACGGTGGCCATGGCCAGGCCCAGATCCTGGCCGCCGGGAAAGCCCAGGGCGGCGTAGCTGGGGCCCATGGCCGCCGCTGAGCCGTGGCCGCCCTCATAGGCCACCTCGATCAGGCAGGCCATGATCGGACTCACCCCCAGCCAGGGCTGCAGCACCAGCAGCACCGCCAGGCCGCCCACCACGTACTGGCCGAAGGCCAGCACCAGCGCCAGCGACACCTGCCCCGACACCGGCCGCCACAGGCTGCCCAGCTGCGGCAGCGGTTTGCCCACCATCAGCGAGCCGAACACCAGGGTGAGCAGCACCAGGGGCAGCTCGGCCCAGAGGTCCATCACCTCGGGGGGCAGCAGCGGCAGGGGGCCGCCGGGGGCCAGCAGCAGCCCCAGCAGGCCGGCCACCAAGGCCTCCGGGATGCCCCAGAGCCGCAGCTGCAGGCGGGTGCCGATGCGCCGGCCCACCGTGAGGATCAGGCTCAGGGCCGTCATCGCCAGGGCCAGCCAGCCCAGATCCGCCAGCACAGCGGTGTCGATCACGCTGCTCACAGGCCGAAGTGCTGCCGGAAGAAGGCCTCCGTGGCCTCCAGCACCTGCACCTGGGTGGCGCCGTTGCGGAAGCCGTGGCCCTCCTGCGGGAACAGGTGCACCTGCACGGGGATGCCGTTGGCCCGCAGGGCCTCGGCCATGCGCTCGGTCTGCGCCGGCGGCACGACCACGTCGTCGAGGCCTTGGAAAAAGATCACCGGACAGCGGATGCGATCGGCATGCTGCAGTGGCGAGCGGGCGTCGTAGGTCGCCCTTGCCACCGGCCAGGGGCCCACCAGCCCATCGAGATAGCGGGCTTCGAAGCGGTGGGTGTCCACCGCCAGGGCGCTGAGGTCGGCCACGCCGTAGCGGCTGGCGCCGGCTCGGAAGGTGGTGGTGAAGCAGAGGGCAGCCAGGGTGGTGAAGCCGCCGGCGCTGCCCCCCTCGATGGCGATCCGCTCGGCGCTGGCCAGGCCGCGGGCCACCAGGGCCTCGGCCGCGGCGGCGCAGTCGGCCACATCCACCACGCCCCACTGCCCATCGAGCCGCTCGCGGTAGGCGCGGCCGAAGCCGGTGGAGCCCCCGTAGTTCACGTCCACCACCCCCCAGCCCCGGGAGGTCCAGAACTGGATACCGAGGTTCAGGCCTGTGCGCGCCATGGCGGTGGGGCCGCTATGGCTTTTCACCAACAGCGGGGCTGCGGGGTCGCCGCCGCCTGGCGGTGGGTAGTACCAGGCCTGGGTGGGCCGGCCGCCATGGCCTGGGAACCACAGCTCCTCGGGCACGCTGATGGCCTCCTCCGCCAGCGGGCAGGGGGCGGCAGGGGTGTGCAGCCAGGTGCCGCTGGTGCGCTCCAGCTCCAGCAGGCCGGCGGGCCTGCGAGGGCCGCTGGCCACGCAGGCCAGACGACCGTTCTCGGCGGTGAGGTTGGCCAGGTCGTTGCAGGGCTGCGGGATGGGTTGCCAGCGGGCTGCGGCCTCATCCAGCACCACCTCGCCGAGCTGCCAGCGGCCCTGCTGGCAGGCGATCGCCAGCAGGCGCTGCCCATCCCAGGCGCTGGTGGCCATGCCGAACACCCACTGGGGCATGGCGAATTCCGCCGGCATCGGCAGCAGGGCCTGCCAGCTGGGCCTGGCGGCCAGAGGCGCCGCTGCGGCCCCGGCCCAGCGCTCCAGGTTCCAGAAGCCACTGCGGTCGTTGGCGACCACCAGATCGCTGCCGGCCCAGAGGGGTTGAAACACCGACACCGCAGTGGAGTCGTCCGGGCTCGAGCCCGCCACCGGCCTGGCCTCCCCCAGGGCCCCCTTCGCTGTGAGCGCCGCCAGCCACAGGCGGCTGCGCTCCCAGGGCATGCACGGGTGCTGCCACTCCACCCAGGCCAGTGCCTGACCGCAGGGGCTGAGGGCTGGCGTGCCGCAGAAGTCGAGCGCGCTGTAAAGCGTTTCGGGTGCCCCGCCCGCCAACGGCACCGCCACCAGCTGATCGCGGCCATCGGCCTCCAGCACGCCGATCCAGCGGTCGCGCGGCCCATCGATCCGTCCACCCCCCAGGGCGCCGGGGAAGCGGCCGTTCTCTGCCGGTGCCGTGAGCCGTTGCGGCGTAGCCCCGGGCTGCTCCAGATCCAGGCGCCAGAGGCAGCGGTCGCCGTCGTGCACGAACACCGCCACCAGGGCGCCGCTGCGGCGCCGCCCCAGGGCATAGGCCCCGCCGCCGTATTCATGCACCCTGCAGCGCAGGTTCCACTCGCCCGGGGTGAGTTCATCGCCGGCGCCGGCCGTGCCCGCCCGGCGCCGCAGCAGCGTGGTGCGCCCCCGCTCGTGCGGGCGCTGCTCCAGCCAGTGGAGCCAGCCAGCCAGCAGTTGCGGTTCCTTGAGGGCAGGGGTTTGGCCCACCACCAGGGCCGCGGGCAAAGGGGCTGCTGACGGCTGGCAGGGAGCGTTGGGCACCGGATCCAAACAGTGGAGACTTCTAGAATCGCCTCCACGCATTCGCCGCAGGGGAGACGCCTTGGCCAGCAGCTTTGCCAAGTTGGCGCGATCGGCCGAGCTCACCGGGCGCCTGCAGGTGTCGAAGGAGCCGGTGGACAATCCGCCCTACGACATTCACAAGCTTGGAGATGCGGTGCTGCGCACCCCCGCCCGCCGCATCGGCAAGGTGGACGACAGCATCCGCGAGCTGGCCCGGGACATGCTGATCAGCATGTCCGCCGCCCGCGGGATCGGCCTGGCGGCCCCTCAGATCGGCGTGCACCCGCAGCTGCTGGTGATCGACCTGGAGCTCGAGGACCCCGCCAGCCCGCCCTTGGTGCTGGTCAACCCCGAGATCACCGCCGTCGGCGGCAGCATCTGCACCTACGAGGAAGGCTGCCTGAGCATCCCCGGGGTGTACCTCGATGTGGTGCGTCCCAGCGTGGTGGAGGTGAGCTACCGCGAGGCCAGGGGCCGGCCCAAGCGGCTGAAGGCCGATGGCCTGATGGCCCGCTGCATCCAGCACGAGATGGACCATCTCAACGGTGTGCTGTTCGTGGACCGCGTCACCGATGCGGACAAGCTCAGCGCCGGGCTGAACGAGCAGGGCTTCAACCCTGCCGACGTGCGCTCGATCGCCTGACTTTCCGAGTCTGCCGACCCTTCACCATGCCGATGAAACCCCTGGCCGGGCTGTTCCTGGCCCTCGCCTGCATCCTGGGCATCGCCGCCACCGGTTCGGTGTTCGAGCTGGCCTATGGCGATCCCGATCTGGGGGTCGCCACCACCCGCACGATCCTGGGCCTGGCGTTACCAGGCACGGTGCTCAGCCTGCTGCTGGCGATCCGGATCAACAAGCCGGCCTGAGGGGGCTGGCAGCCCGGCCCGGCACTTCTACGATCGCCCCGCTGCCGGTTCCTCCCGCGTGATTCATCCGCTGCGCGCCCTGGCCCCCCTGGCCACCGCTCTTCCCCTGGCGGGTCTGCTGGCTGGCCTGGCCCCTGCCTCCGTTCGCGCTCAGTCGCTGTTCAATGCCACCGAGCTCGATCAGAGCCAATTCATCTTCGTGGCCGCCCCGATCGGCAGCGGTGAGCGCGCCCAGCTCAACATCTATGAGCAGCGCAGCAACGCCCGTCCCTGCTTCGCCGTGCAGGGCGCCAGTCCCGCTCAGGTGAACCCGCTGCTGGCCACCTTTGATTTCACCGGCATCTGCAACCGCTACATCGATGCCAACGGCTACTCCCTGCGGGTGGGTGCCACGGATCTGGCCACGCTGTACCGGCTGAGCGTGGTGCGCCAGAACGGCGACAACCTGCTGCTGGCGATCCCCACCAAGCCCGTCGCCGGCACCGAGATGGTGGTGGCCCGCAGCGGCGGCCATGCCGGTGGCTTCCTGCTGCTGGTGCCGGAGCCCGGCTGGAAGCTGATGCGCCGCAGCTTCGGCGGCCGCGCCCTGGGCCATGTGTACGTGTATCGCGACACCCTCCCTGCGGCCCCTGGGGCTCCCGCCGCTGCGGCCCCTGCGGTTGCTGCCCCCGCCCCCGCCGCACCGGCTCCCGGCAAGCGGCCCTGAGGCCCTGCGCGGGGCGCTTGCTACCATCGACCGTCTGCAGAACCCGTGCTCACTACATGACCCAGGTCACGGTCGGCGAAAACGAAGGCATCGAGTCGGCGCTGCGCCGCTTCAAGCGTCAGGTGTCGAAGGCGGGGATCTTCGCCGACCTCAAGCGCCTGCGTCACCACGAAACCCCCACCGAGAAGTACAAGCGCAAGGCTCAGCAGCGCCGCCGCCGCCGCTGAGCCCTCGGCTCGGCGGGCCTGCCCCCCCCACCAACAGCGTCCCCAGCGGGAACCGGTGTTTCTACCGGTTCCCGCTTTGTGTTGAGCGGGTCAATGATGGGAACACCCACTGCAGGAGTCCCATGAAGCACCTGATGCAGGCCCTGAGCCGCTGGTTCGGATCCGGTGTGGGTCATGCCTTCGGCAACCCCCTGGAGGAACGCCAGCTGCAGCCCCCGAACGTGGGGGTGCAGCCTTACACCGGCACCCCCAACAGGCCCTGACTGCTGGGGGTCATCCCGCTAACAGCGGTTCAAAGCTGCGGTAGCTGAGGGCTTCGGCGATGGCGCCGGCCCCCACCGCGGTCGCATCCGCCAGGTCGGCGATCGTGCGGGCCACCCGCAGCAGGCGTTCGGCTCCGCGCGCACTCAGCCCGCGCTGACGGATCGCCCCGAGCCAGAGCTCACTGGCCTCACCATCCAGTCCGCACAACTGCCGCAAGGCCTCACCCTGCAGCTGTCCATTGGGCAGTCCCTGGGGGTTGCGCCCGGCCATCCGTTGCCGTGCGGCCTGCACCCGCTGTGCGACCTGAGCGCTGGTTTCGGGCTGCAGTGGCCAGCCCTGATCGGCCCCCAGCTCCTCGGCGCTCAGCCGCCGCATCACCACCTGCAGATCGAGGCGATCCAGCAGCGGCCCGGAGATCCGGCTCCAGTAGCGCTGCCGC
>JBJTHL010000189.1:0-8256 GCA_046094445.1 Vulcanococcus sp. | reverse complement strand
GCTCAACCCCAGCAACCAGGCGGGCCGGCGAGCGAGGGCCACGGCGTTGCGCTGCAGCACCACGCCACCGCTGATGCTGCCGGCGGCGATCACGCTGGTGAACAACCCCAGGGCCAGGGGGCTGGGCCCCAGCAGCTGTTCAGCCATCAGCGGAGCCAGGCCGGGATGGAAGAAGCCCACCAGGCAGGCCATGCCGGTGAAGCGCAGCACGTGCCGCAGCGCTGGCCCACACTCCCGCCAGGCAGTGGCCAGGCTGGCGCTGCTCCCCGGGGCGCTGCGGCGCTCCTGATCGCGCTGCGGCTGCATCAGCCACAGCAGCGTGGCGATCGGCAGCAGGTAGCTGGCGGCATCGAGGCTGAGGGCCAGGGTTGGTCCGGTGGCCGCCAGCAGCAGCCCGCCGATCGGCGGGCCCACCAATTTGCCCACGTTGAAGATCACCGAAAAGCTGGCCAGGTACGGCCCCAGCTGCGCCGGTTCCTCCACCAGCAGCGCCACATACTTGTTGCGGGCCGTGAGTTCGTAGGCACTGGCGGTGCCGATGCCCAGGGTGCTCAGCAGCAGCAGACCATCCTGCGTGGCTCCGTGGCTGATCGGGATCGCCACCGCCCCCAGCACCGCCGCGGCGAACAGCCCCCACTGGGCGCGGATCAGCACCCGTTCACTGCCCACGCGGTCGGTGAGCACGCCCGCCGGGCCGCTCACCACCAGGGTGGGCAGGCTGAGCAGGGCGAAGTGCAGGGCCAGCAGCAGCGGGTTGTGGGCCCCCTCCAGCAGCAGCCAGCCCTTGGCGGTGAGCCCCGCGAAGGACCCGGCGGTGCTCAGGCCTGAGGCCAGCAGGAAGGTGGTGCGCTGATGGCGCATCAGCCGGCGGCGCATCCGCCCGAGCGCCCGGCGCGGCCACGCACCGGCGCGATCGGCCTGGCTCAAGCTCCTGCCCGGCGGGCGGCGAGCGCATCGCCCACCATGGCCCTCGCTCCCACCACTTCACCCACCAGGTCGTAGGTGTCGGCGGCGGTGATCCTCACCGGCACCATGGTGCCCGGAGCGGCGCAGAGGCCGCCTTCACCGGGCAGGACCCGCACCTCACCATCCACCTCGGGGGCGAAGCGGTCGCAGCGGCCGATCATCTCGCCGGTGCTCGGGTTTTCCTGCTCGATCAGCACATCCACGATCCGCCCCACGTAGGCGGCGTTACGGGCGGCGGCGATCGGTTGCTGCAGCGCCATCAAGCGGTTTTTGCGTTCCTGGGCCACCTCCGGCGGCACTGGATCCGGAAGCTCTGCGGCCGGGGTGCCCTCCTCTGGGGAGAAGGTGAACACGCCCACGTGGTCGAACTGCTGCTCGGCCACGAACTCGAGCAGGTGCTGGAAGTGTGCCTCGGTTTCGCCTGGGAAGCCCACGATGAAGGTGGTGCGCAGCACGGCATCGGGCAGCTGCTCGCGGATGCGCCGCAGCACGCCGCCGGTCACGTCGGCCTGCCAGGGGCGGTTCATCGCCCGCAGCACCTCGGGGTGGCTGTGCTGCAGCGGCAGATCCAGATAGGGCAGCACATTCGGCACCTCCCGGTAGGCCGCCAGCACCTCCGGCGTGAGGCCGGTGGGGTAGGCGTAGTGCACGCGGATCCAGGGGATCTCCACCTCCCCCAGGGCCCGCAACAGCTCCGCCAGCTGGGGTTTGCCAGCCAGATCGAGGCCGTAGTTGGTGGTGATCTGGCTGATCAGCACCAGCTCCTGCACCCCCTGGGCCGCCCGCTGTTGGGCCTCCGCCACGATGCTCTCGATCGTGCGCGAGCGCTGGTCGCCGCGCAGGTGGGGCAGGATGCAGAAGGCGCAGCGGTAGTCGCAGCCCTCGGCCACCTTCAGGTAGGCGATCGCCTCGCTGGTGGTGCGGTAGCGGGGCAGGTGCTCATCGCCCACGAAGGTGGGGTTGGCGCTCACCTGATTCACGCGCTCGCCGGCTTCCACCCGCTCCAGCACGCTCACAATGTGCTGGTAGTCGCCCGTGCCCACGATCGCCTTGGCCTCGGGCAGGCTTTCGAGCAGTTCCTCCTGAAAGTGCTGGGCCAGACAGCCGGCGATGATCAGTTCCTTGCCCTGCTCCGCCAGCTCCACCAGCGTGCGCACCGACTCCTCGCGGGCCTCCTGGATGAAGCTGCAGGTGTTCACCACCACCACGTTGGCATCGGCTTCATCGGCGCTGACGCCATAGCCGGCCTCGGCCAGCAGGCCGAGCATGTGCTCCGTGTCGACCCGGTTCTTCTCGCAGCCCAGGTGGGCGAAGGCCACGGTGGCTTTGGCCGTTGGCTTGCTTGCGGGAGCTGGGGTTTCCGTGGGCACGGCCTTGCCAGGACAACAGTTCACCCTACGGTGCTGGCGTGTGCTTGTTCTCCGATGCGCGCCTCCGCGACCGCGGCGGCCCTGGGCCTGAGCACAACCGGGCGGGGCTGCCACAATCACCCCAGCGTCAGCCGCCGCCGTGACCTCATCCCGCCTCAGTGATCGCCTGGCCGGACAGCGGCGCCGTGGCGATGCCGGCAGCAAATGGCTGCGGGTGGTGATGGCGGTGCTGGCCACCATCGGCGTGATCGACACCGGCGCTATCACCCTCCAGAAGTGGGGCCTGCTGGGGGAGCTGAGCTGCAGCAGCACCGGCCTGTTCGGCTGCAACGGCTGCGAAAAGGTGCTGTCCAGCGCCTGGGGCAGCCTGTTCGGCCAGCCCCTGGCCCTGTTCGGCTTCCTGGCCTATGGGGCGGTGCTGCTGCTGGCGGTGGTGCCCCTGGTGCTGCAGGGTGAGGCCCGGGTGACCCTGGGGCAACGCAGCTGGTGGGGGCTGGCCCTGCTGAGCACCGCCATGGCCGTGTTCAGCGCGGTGCTGCTGGGGGTGATGGCCTTCGGCATCCGCGATTGCTGCCCCTTCTGCATCCTCTCGGCCGCTCTGAGCACGGCCTTGCTGGTGTGCAGCCTGATCGGTGGCGACTGGCAGGATCGTGGCCAACTGGTGTTCCGCACCGTGATCACCGCTCTGTTGGTGGGCGTGATCGGCCTGGGCTGGGCCGCTTCAGCCGGCAAGCCCGCCGCGCCGATCGGCAAGGGGGTGCCGATCCCGGTTGCCGCCGAGAGCACGCCCGCCACCCTGGCCCTGGCTGAGCACCTCACCGCCAGTGGTGCGCGGATGTACACCGCCTACTGGTGCCCCCACTGCCATGAGCAGAAGGAGCTGTTCGGCCGCCAGGCCACCGAGAAGCTCACCGTGATCGAATGTGCCCCCGATGGCCGCAACAGCCAGAAGGCCCTCTGCGATGCGAAGAAGATCGAGGGGTATCCCACCTGGGAGATCAACGGCACGCTCGATTCCGGTGTGAAGCCCCTGGCCAGGCTCGCCGATCTCAGCGGCTACAAGGGCCCGGCGGGGTTCTGACCCACCGCCTCGGTGCTGATCGGGCGCCGCCGCTGCTGCAGGCTGTGGCGCCGCCAGAACGGCTGGGCCGCCGGGGCATCCAGGCGGAAATGACCGCCGCGGCTCTCCTGGCGGAACAGGGCCGCCTCCAGCAGCAGCTCGGTCACCAGCAGGCGCTGCCGCAGGTCGTGGGCGCTGCGCAGCCAGAGCGCTGCGGCGCTGGGCAGCCGGGTGCTCTGCCCCGGCGCTAACCCTTCCACCGCCAGCAGCGCGGGGTTGGCATCCAGCTCGCGGCGTTGGCGGCCCACCGCAGCCCAGGCCCGCCCCAGCTGGCTGGCCTGCCGCTCCACGCCGGCCACCTGCCAGCAGTGCTGGCGCAGCTGCTGCCGTTGCTCACGCAGGGCCTCGCTGCTCCAGGCCTGGTCGGGGTCCAGCCAGCGGGCGAGGGTCGGGGGGGGGGGCGCCTCGGCGGGGCTGGGCGTGTCCGGGCCCAGCTGGATGCGGCGCAGCTGGCGGGCAAACACCAGGCATTCCATCAGGGAGTTGCTGGCCAGACGGTTGGCGCCATGCACGCCGCTGCTGGCCACTTCGCCCACCGCATAGAGGCCCGGCAGGCTGGTGGCGGCGGCCTGATCGGTGCGCACCCCGCCCATCCAGTAGTGGGCGGCGGGCGCCACGGGAATCGGCGCGGTGGTGGGCTCCAGCCCCAGGTCGCGGCAGCGCCCGAGGATCGTGGGGAACTGGCGTTCCAGCCGCTCCACCCCCACCGGCCGCAGGTCCAGCCAGAGGTGGGGCAATTGCCGTTCGCGCATGCACTGCACCAGGGCCCGGCTCACGGCATCCCGCGGTGCCAGATCGCCACCGCTCAGCTGGGCCACCGGGCTGTCGCCCCGCTCATCCACCAGGCGCGCCCCTTCGCCGCGCACCGCCTCGGAGATCAGGAAGTGGGGGGCCCCCGGCAGCATCAGCGCCGTGGGATGGAACTGCACGAATTCCAGATCGCGGATCACGGCTCCGGCCCGCCAGGCCATGGCGATGCCGTCGCCGCTGGCCGCCGCGGGATTGGTGGTGTTGGCAAACAGATGGCCGCCGCCGCCGGTGGCCAGCACCACGGCCCGCGCCTGCAGCCACTGCAGCCGTTCGCCATCCAGAACCTGCAGCCCGCAGCAGCGCCCGTTCTCCACCCAGAGCTGGAGGGCCAGGGCCCCGGAGCGGCGCAGCAGCCCCTCGCGGCTCAGCACCTGCCGCTCCAGGGCATCCACCAGGGCGCCGCCGGTGCGGTCCTGGGCGTGCAGCACGCGGCGATGGCTGTGGGCCGCCTCCAGGGTGGTACTCAGCTGCGCCCCCTGGCGATCAAAGTCCATCCCCAGCTCCAGCAGCCGCTGCACGCAGGCCGGCGCCTCCCGCACCAGCAGCTCCACGGCGGAGCGATCGCAGAGGCCGGCGCCGGCCTGCAGCGTGTCAGCCACATGGCTGGCAAAGCTGTCCTCCGGCCGGGTCACCGCCGCAATTCCACCCTGGGCCCAGCGGCTGGCGGAGCGGGGCTTCCGCTCCTTGCTCAGCAGCAACACCCGCAGTCCAGCCGGCAGCTCCAGCGCGGCCATCAAGCCGGCGGCTCCTCCCCCCACCACAATCACATCCCAGCGGGAGGGGAGTTCTGTCATCCAGGCTGAGCGGGCAACGCCAACAAAAAAGCCGCCGGTTCGAGCCCGACGGCATTCTCCAGCGGCGGAAATCTAAACCGCCTGTGCGCTTGCGATCAGCGATATTGACCGTCGTTGATGCGGTCGAAGCCTTCGTTCAGGGCGATGGAAGCCGGGGTCACGGTGAAGTTGTCCTTGTACTTCTCCACCAGCTCCTTCTGGCGTGGGGTCAGATCCAGCTGGAACAGGTCGTCCACGCTGGTGTAGGGACCGCCCAGAACGATCTTGCCGGCCAGGGTGGGGTACATGCCGGGGAAGGCCTGGAAGCGGCGCACCGAGCAGTTGTTGATGTCGATCTTGTCGCCCCGCTCAGCGATCTTCGCGTCGGCCACGTTGAGCAGATCGTCCGCCTGAGCGGCGGGAGCCATCACCAGGCCGAGCAGCAGGCCGGCCAGCAGCACTCCACTCATGAGCCACGAAACCAGCCGTTTCATCGAGCACACCGTCGGTATGGGGGGGATGGGGCGCAATGGAACCCCGGCGGCTGTCCGGCCGCTTTGAGGCCAAAGTTACAGGTGCGCCGCAGGATCGCCGCCTCCGCGGCGGGCTGCTTTTGCAGTTCTTCAGATCAGGCCGCTCCAGTGCGGTGCCCAGAGGGCCGCCAGCAGGAACAGGCCATCCACCGCCAGGGTGGTGGCCATGGCAGAGGCCCCCAGGCGCCAGGCGGGGTCGGGGTGGTGCCAGAGCCGCCGGCACAGGGCGCTGAGCATCCCGGCCGCCAGGGTGGTGAGCGCCAGGGGCAGCGGTTGCAGCACACCGAGGGCCGCCTGATGCAACTGGGCGGAGGCCTGATCGAGCGGGGCCTGCAGCACCGCCACCCAGTTGTCCATGGCGCCGATCAGGGCCATCACACCATCGGTGCAGGCGGTGCCCAGCAGCGAGGCCAGATAGAACGCTGCCGCCAGCCGCCAGCGGCTGCGCAACCCCCCCAGGGCCAGGGGCAGGGCGAAGGCTTCGATCGGCAGATGCCAGATCGGATGCAAGCGGCACCAGCCCCAGAAGAGGCACCCCCCCAGCCAGCTGCCGCTGAACCCCACCAGCACCTCACCGAGGTGGCGCCAGCGTTGCTCGCGCCGCGACGCCAGCACCAGGGCGATCGCCAGCAGCGGTGCGGTGAACAGGGCGGCGCTGAAGGGGGCCAGCCGCACCCAGGGCGCCTGCAGGAACACCGGCAGAGCCACCAGCAGGGCGGCCAGGCGCGGCAGCGGCCAGCGCTGGGCCGCCATCGGCGCTTTCGGGCTCGGTGTGGGCGGCACCGCCGCCTCAAGGGGGGGAGCCAGCCGGCCCGCGGGCGCTGTGGTGAGGCTGGTCGGCACCCGTTCGCTCGGTTGTGAAGAAAGGTGTTCAACCTTAAGGGAGCCACCGCGGAATCCCGGGGCCTGGCTGGCGGGCGGCGCAGGCCATAGGGTTCAGCGCAGGTGCCACCGATCCCATGCCTCTGCTGGCTGCTGCCCCGGAGCCCAGCGTGCTCCAAGCCTGCTGGCAGTACCTGGTGCTCGGCGTTGTGCAGGGGCTCACGGAGTTTCTGCCCATCAGCAGCACCGCCCACCTCAAGGTGGTGCCCGTGCTGCTGGGGTGGGGTGATCCCGGCGTGGCGGTCACCGCCGTGATTCAGCTCGGCAGCATCGTGGCCGTGCTCGCCTACTTCCGCCGCGATCTCCAACAGGTGATCGCCGCCTGCCTGCGGGCCCTGCGCCAGGGCAGCTGGCACGACCCCGAGGCACGGCTGGGTCTGGCGATCGCCCTGGGCACGCTGCCGATCGTGCTGGCGGGCCTGGCGATCAAGATGCTGGTGCCGGATTTCGATAACTCCCCCCTGCGCAGCCTGCCCTCGATCGGCGTGGTGTCGATCGTGATGGCCCTGTTGCTGGCCCTGGCGGAGCAGCTGGGCCGCCGGCGCCGCCAGTTGGGCGATGTGCGCGTCCGCGATGGCCTGCTGGTGGGATTGGCGCAGGCGCTGGCCGTGGTGCCGGGGGTGTCTCGCTCCGGCAGCACCCTCACCGCGTCCCTGTTCGATGGCTGGCGCCGGGCCGATGCCGCCCGCTTCTCCTTCCTGCTGGGCATTCCGGCGATCACCCTGGCCGGTCTTGTGGAGCTCAAGGACGCCCTGCACCAGCCGGTGGTGGGGGGTGCGTTGCCGCTGCTCGTTGGGGTGCTCAGCGCCACCGTGGTGTCGTGGTTGGCCATCGCCTGGTTGCTGCGCTTTCTGCAGAACCACAGCACCTGGTGGTTCGTGGGCTACCGGCTGCTGTTCGGCCTCAGCCTGCTGCTGGTGGCCGGCCGGTTCGTGCCCGCTTCAAACTGAAGCCAGCCCCTGTGATCGGCCGCAGCCGTGTGGAACGAACCCTCTGCCGGCGTGGTGCTGGCCGATCTCGACCCCGAAAGCCGGCTGCCCCAGCCAGCGCTGGTGACGGCGGTGGAGCCCGAGTC
This sequence comes from Vulcanococcus sp., assembly GCA_046094445.1. GTDB lineage: Bacteria > Cyanobacteriota > Cyanobacteriia > PCC-6307 > Cyanobiaceae > Vulcanococcus. Next base: position 727 of record JBJTHL010000189.1, on the reverse strand, counting down.
AATCGGGGAAGAGCTCGGCATCCAGCCCGGTGATCGCCTGCTGAGCATCAACGGCATCCGGCCCCGCGATCTGATCGATTACCAGCTGCTCAGCGGTGAGGAGGAGCTGAGCCTGGAGGTGCAGGATCCCGACGGCACGATCCACCAGGTGGACCTGGAAAAGGATGCCGATGACGGTCTTGGCCTGGTGTTCAGCGAGGCCCTGTTCGATGGGTTGCGCCAGTGCAACAACCACTGCCCGTTCTGCTTCATCGACCAGCAGCCCCCAGGCCATCGCCGCAGCCTCTATCTGAAGGACGACGACTACCGCCTCAGCTTCCTCTACGGCTCCTACCTCACCCTCACCAACCTCACCGCCGCCGACTGGCAGCGCATTGAGGAGCAGCGTCTCTCGCCGTTGTTCGTGTCGGTGCACGCCACCGATCCGGAGCTGCGCTCGCGCCTGCTGGTGAATCCCCGGGCCGGGTTGATCCTCGAGCAGCTGGCCTGGTTCCAGCAGCGGCGTCTGCAGATCCACGCCCAGGTGGTGGTGTGCCCCGGCCTCAACGATGGCGCGGCCCTGGAGCGCACCCTCCGGGATCTGGCCGGATTCGCCGGCGGCGACTGGCCGGCGGTGCTGTCGGCGGCGGTGGTGCCGGTGGGGCTCACGCGCTATCGCCCGGATGGCGATGGCCTTCAGCCGGTGGACCCGGCCTGCGCCAGGCGGGTGATCGCCCAGGTGGAGGCC
>JBJTHL010000188.1:0-3123 GCA_046094445.1 Vulcanococcus sp. | reverse complement strand
CCCCCACCCCATGACCTCCCAACAGATCTCTGCCCAACAGCTCGCCGACGACCTGGCCCGCCAGCGGGTGCACGTGATCGATGTGCGTGAACCGATGGAATACGCCGCAGGCCACATCGCCGGCAGTGTCAACCGTCCCCTCAGGCGCCTGGGGCAGTCGCCACTGCCCCGCGGGCCCCTGGTGCTGGTGTGCCAGAGCGGCAACCGCAGCCACCAGGGGATCGCGCGCCTGCAGCAGCAGGGCTATGGCGAAACCCTGGCGGAACTGGCCGGCGGCCTGCCCAGCTGGGAGCGGGCAGGCCTGCCGCTGCACAGGCTGCGCAACGCCCCGCTGCCGCTGATGCGCCAGGTGCAGATCGCCGCCGGCTCCCTGGTGCTGCTGGGCCTGATCCTCAGCCACCTGGTGGCACCGGCCTGGATTGCCCTCAGCTGGTTCGTGGGAGCGGGGCTGGTGTTCGCCGGCATCAGCGGCTCCTGCGGCATGGCCCCGCTGCTGGCGGCCATGCCCTGGAACCGGGTGCCGGTGTGATGGCTGGCGCCAGCGATGATCGGGCACACACCCTTACGCCAGCCAGCGGCCGCCGGCTCCTCTGACTTCATGGGCGACAGCTACGACCTGATCGTGATCGGCGCCGGCTCCGGCGGGCTGGCGGCGGCCAAACGGGCGGCCAGCTATGGCGCCCGCGTGGCGATCGTGGAGGGCGACCGGGTGGGCGGCACCTGCGTGATCCGCGGCTGTGTGCCCAAGAAGCTGCTCGTGTACGGATCGGCCGTGCGCCACCAGCTGGCGGATGCCGCCAGCTATGGCTGGAGCGTGGGGGACAGCCGCTGCGATCCCGGGGTGCTGCTGGCCAACGTGCGCGCGGAGGTGGATCGCCTCAACGGCCTGCATCTCGGCTTTCTGCAGAGGGCGGGCGTGGAGCTGGTGAGCGGCTGGGGCCGCTTCCGCGATGCCCGCAGCGTGGCCGTGCAGGCGGCCGATGGCTCCGAACGGGTGCTGCTGGGCGAGCGCATCCTGATCGCCGTGGGCGGCCGCCCCCATCGCCCCGCCATCCCCGGCGCTGAGCTGGGCTGGGTGAGCGACGACCTGTTCAACCTCGAGCGCCTGCCGGAGCAGGTGGTGGTGGTGGGCGCGGGCTTCATCGCCTGCGAGTTCGCCGGCATCCTCCAGGGCCTCGGGGTGGAGGTGACGCAACTGGTGCGCGGCGAGCGGATCCTGCGGGGGTTCGACCACGAACTGGCAGGCGCGGTGCAGGAGTCGATGCAGACCGAAGGCATCGACGTGCGCTGCGGCGTGAGCCCCACCGCCATCAGCGGCACCCCCGGCGACCTGCTGGTGCACACCACGGCGGGGGAGCCGATCGCCTGCGGGGGGGTGCTGCTGGCCACCGGCCGCCGACCCTTCCTCGAGGGGCTGAACCTGGAGGCCGCCGGCGTGGTCGTGGAGGGCTCGCGCATCCCGGTGGATGCCGATCAGGGCACCAACCAGCCGCACATCTATGCGGTGGGCGACGTCACCGACCGCATCAACCTCACGCCGGTGGCCATCGACGAAGGCCGGGCCCTGGCCGATACGCTCTGGGGCCACAAACCGCGCCGCACCGACCACGCCCTGGTGGCCTGCGCCGTGTTCAGCCAGCCGGAGCTGGCCACCGTGGGCCTCAGCGAAGAGCAGGCGATCGCCCAGCATGGGGCCGAGGGCGTGCGGGTGCATCGCGCCCGCTTCCGGCCCATGAGCCAGGCCCTGCCCGCCCGCGACCCGAAGGTGCTGCTCAAGCTGGTGGTGGAGGTGGGCAGCGGCAAGGTGCTGGGCTGCCACATGGTGGGTGAGCACGCCGCCGAGATCATTCAGATGGCGGCGATCGCCGTGGGCATGGGGGCCACCAAGGCCGATTTCGACCGCACCATGGCGCTGCACCCGAGCATCGCCGAGGAATTCGTGACGATGCCCAGCTGACGGCGACTCAGACCAACGATCCGGGCGACCCGCTTCAGCCGAGGGGCTCGAGATCCTCGAAGCGGAACACCTGGCGGCCGGCGGGGGTGTCGCCGAAGGCTTCGGTGTCCACCACCCGCTCGCTCAGCACCCAGGGGCCCTCACCCGTCAGGGGCACGAAGGTGTCGGTGAAGCGGCTGAGGCCGCCGCGGGGGGCGCCACTGGCGGGGTCGGCGTACTGGCTGGTGTAGCTGCGGCTCAGGTAGCCGCTGCCGGTGTCGGTGGTGCTCTCGGTGAAGATAGTTACAACGGTGCCGTGAATGTGGCGATGCACCATCGTCACCACATCGCCGCTGATGCGGTAGCGATCGCCGGTGTTCTTGCCGCCCACGATCACCTCGGTGCCGACGGCATCGGTGTCGCCGGCGGTGAAGGTGTTCTCGCCATGGGTCTGCTCAAAGCTGCGGCGCACCCGATGGATGGCCACCTCCCACAGCTGCGAGGCCACCGCCTTGTGGATCGCCTCATCGTCGAGACCCTCCACCTGGGCCTTCAGGTCGGCACCCACCTGAAAGCGCCCCTCCGCGCGCTGGTCGCCCTGCTCCCACACGCAGCGGCCGCTGTACCCACCGAAACCTGGCGCCCAGGTGTAGCGATTTTCATAGGCAGCGCGGAAGGCTGCGGTGCAATCACTGCCGGGGGCGACGGCAACGGGGGGAGCAACGGTCACGGCGGGTTGAGCGGAGTGGGGGTGCCCAGGCTAGGGATGCATGTCCTGCAGGGCGGTGACGGCCAGGGCCTGGCCCTGCAGCGCGGCGATGGCTTCCACGGCGGCGCGGGCGCCGGCCAGGGTGGTCACGGCTGGCACGGCGTAGTCGATGGCGGCCCGGCGCAGGTATTTGTCGTCGTGGGCGGCCTGGCGGCCCACCGGCGTGTTGATCACCAGCTGGATCTCGCCGGAGCGGATCGCATCCTCGATGTTCGGTCGCCCTTCATGCACCTTCAGGATCGCCTCCACCGCCAGGCCGGCCTCCACCAGGAAGCGTGCGGTGCCATCGGTGGCCACCAGGCGGAACCCCAGCTCCGCCAGGCGGCGGGCCACCGGCAGCAGGGCCGGCTTGTCGCGGTCGTGGGTGGAGAGAAACACGGTGCCGCCGGTGGGCAGGGCCTCGCCCGCCCCCAGTTCC
>JBJTHL010000187.1:0-4868 GCA_046094445.1 Vulcanococcus sp. | reverse complement strand
TCTTGATCAGCGTTTGCCCGAACACCTTGCTGTAGCTGGGTGGTTTGGGCTTGCTGGAGGGGTAGGCCTTGCCGGTGGCCAGGTCGAAGGCGCTCTGGGCGTGGTAGCCCACCTGATCTTCCTCGGCATAGGCGTAGCCCTTGCCCTTGGTGGTGGCCACGTGCACCAGCACGGGCCCGGTGTGCTCGTGGGCCTGCTTGAACACCTGGATCATGCCGGCGATGTCGTGGCCATCGACCGGGCCCATGTAGGTGAAGCCGAGTTCCTCGAACACGGCGCCCACTTTGGGCACCGCCAAGCGCTTCATGCTCTCCTTGAGGTTCTTCAGCTCGGTGGGCAGTTCCCCGTGCAGGAAGGGCAGGTGCTTGATGGCCTCCTCGGCGTTGTCCTGCAGGAACTGCAGGGGCTTGCTGTGCCGCATGCGGTTCAGGTGGGTGCTCAGGGCCCCCACCGGCGGGCTGATCGACATGTCGTTGTCGTTGAGCACCACCAGCAGGCGGGTCTTGGGGAGGTGGCCGGCGTGGTTGATCGCCTCCAGGGCCATGCCACCGGTGAGCGAACCATCGCCGATCACCGCCACGCACTTGAAGGCCTCGCCGCGCTGATCACGGGCCAGGGCCATGCCGAGGGCGGCGGAAATCGAGGTGCTGGCGTGGCCGGCGCCGAAGTGATCGAATCGGCTTTCACAGCGCTTCAGGTAGCCCGCCACACCATCCTTCTGGCGCAGGGTGTGGAAATCGTTGTAACGACCGGTGATCAGCTTGTGGGGATAGGCCTGGTGGCCGACATCCCACACCACGCGGTCGTGGTCCAGATCGAGGGTCTGATAGAGGGCCAGGGTGAGCTCCACCACTCCGAGCCCCGGGCCCAGGTGACCGCCGCTCGTGCTCACCACCTCGAGATGACGTTCGCGGATCTGGCGGGCGATCTCCTGCAGCTCGGCAGCGCTCAGGCCATGCAGCTGATTCGGATGCGTCAGCTCGCTGAGATGCATGCCCCTGGCCTTCGAGTGGGCCTCAGCCTACGTGTTGCGCCTGGGCCCTTGGCGTCGATCCCTACCGTTCCGTGCTGTGGCGGCCGGCGCGACTTGCCACACTGCAGCCATGACAGAGGCGCCCCACACCCGAGCAAGCCATCCAGCCGCCACCGCCGGCCCCGGGCCGGCGGGCGACATGTTGCAGCGGATCCTGAGGGCGCGCGTGTACGACGTGGCGATCGAATCGCCCCTGGATCCGGCGCCCAACCTCTCCCGCCGCCTGGGCAACACCGTGCTGCTCAAGCGGGAAGACCTGCAGCCGGTGTTCAGCTTCAAACTGCGCGGCGCCTACAACAAGATGGCGGGCTTGGCCCCCGCCGAGCTCGCGCGCGGTGTGATCGCCGCCAGCGCCGGCAACCATGCCCAGGGGGTGGCTCTGGGGGCCCAGAAGCTGGGCTGCCGAGCCGTGATCGTGATGCCGGTCACCACCCCCGAGATGAAGGTGCGGGCCGGGGCGGCGCGCGGCGCCGAGGTGGTGCTGCACGGCGATACCTACGACGCCGCCTGCAGCGAGGCCGTTCGGCTGGCGGAAGCCCGCGGCCTGAGCTTCATTCACCCGTTCGACGACCCGGATGTGATCGCCGGCCAGGGCACGATCGCCCTGGAGATCCTGCGCCAGTGCTCCGAACCGCCGGATGCGATTTATGTGGCCGTGGGTGGTGGCGGCCTGATCGCGGGCATCGCCGCCTACGTGAAAAGCCTCTGGCCTCAGGTGGAGGTGATCGGCGTGGAACCGGAGGATGCCGATGCCATGACCCGCTCCCTGGCCCGGGGGGAGCGGGTCACGCTGGAGCAGGTGGGCCTGTTCGCCGATGGCGTGGCCGTGCGCCGCGTGGGGGAGCAGACCTTCGCCCTGGCCCGCCATTACGTGGACGCCATGGTGACCGTGAACACCGACGCCATCTGCGCCGCCATCAAGGACGTGTTCGAAGACACGCGCTCGATCCTGGAACCGGCCGGTGCCCTGGCGGTGGCCGGGATGAAGGCGGATGTGGCCCGGCGCGGGCTCAAGGGCCGCACCCTGGTGGCGGTGGCCTGCGGCGCCAACATGAACTTCGATCGGCTGCGCTTCGTGGCCGAGCGCACCGAGATCAGCGAAGACCGCGAGGCCATGCTGGCCGTGGAGATCCCCGAGCGGGCCGGCAGCCTGCGGGAGTTCTGCAACCTGCTGGGCCAGCGCAACCTCACCGAGTTCAGCTACCGCCTGGCCGATCCCGGCCGCGCCCATATTTTCGTGGGGGTGCAGACCAGCGGCAGCCGCGATGAACAGGATCTGATCCAGAACCTGCGGGCCGCCGGCTTCCCCTGCCTCGATCTCTCCAACGATGAGCTGGCCAAGCTGCACCTGCGCCACATGGTGGGCGGACGCATGCCGGCCGGTGCGGGCGAAGCCGCTGGCCACGGCCGCGAGCTGCTGTACCGCTTCGAATTCCCGGAGCGGCCGGGGGCGCTGATGCGCTTCCTCACCAGCCTGCATCCCAACTGGAATATCTCGATCTTCCACTACCGCAACCACGGCGCCGACGTGGGCCGCATCGTGGTGGGCGTGCAGGTGCCGGAGGCGGAGATGAACGACTGGCAGGACTTCCTCAGCAGCCTGGGCTACAGCTACGTGAACGAAACCGAGAACCCCGCCTATCGCCTCTTCCTGGGCGAGGTGGCGGGAGCCATGGAGGTTGGTTAACTTGCCGCCAGCGCTGGGAGCGCCAGTGGAGACGACTCCCGAACAGCCCACACCGCCGAACCTGTCGCTGCCGGCGCGGATGGAGGCGATTCTCTATCTCAAGGGGCGCCCCCTCACCCTGGGGGAACTGGCCGAGATCGCAGCCGTTGGCCGCGAGGAGGCCGAGATGGGCCTGATCACGCTGATGGCGGATTACGCCCACCGCGATACGGCCCTGGAGATCCGCCAGGAAGGGCAGCGCTACAGCCTGCAGCTGCGCGACGGCCTCGGAGATCTGGTGCAGAACCTGCTGCCGGTGGATCTCTCCACCGCGGCCCTGCGCACCCTGGCCACCATCGCCCTGAAGAAACGCATCCTGCAATCGGATCTGGTGGAGCTGCGCGGCTCCGGTGCCTACGACCACATCAAGGAGCTGCTGGCCCAGGACTTCATCGAGCGCAAGCGCCAGAGCGAAGGCCGCTCCTACTGGCTCAGCCTCAGCGAGAAGTTCCATCGCACCTTTGCGGTGCGCAGCGATGCCCTGGTGAACCGCAGCCGCCCCACGCGCGAGGCCGCCTGAACCGGCCGCCGAACCCCGGGCGCGATTCTGAATACAGTCGGCCCAACGCACACCTCCAACCCCAGCCCATGGCTCCCCTCCTCGGCGATCTGATCGGCGTTTTGATCCAGACACTCTCGATCTACACGCTGGTGCTGCTGGTGCGGGTGCTGCTCAGCTGGTTCCCCAACCTCGATTGGAGCAATCCGATCCTTTCCGGCGTCAGCGCCATCACCGACCCCTACCTCAATGCCTTCCGCGGCCTGATCCCGCCCCTGGGCGGCATCGACCTCTCGGCGATCGTGGCCTTCCTGGCCCTGCAGCTGCTCCAGACACTGCTCGAGCAGAGCCGGGTGTTCTTCTATCCCAGCGTCTACTGAGGGCTCAAGCCAGCCGCATCGGCCACGGCCTGCTCCAGAGGCAGGAGGTCGTCGAATTCACCGGCACGGGTGCGCACCGGGGCGCTGAAGCCGCGAGCCTTCACGTTGGAAAACGTGAACGGCCCCGGGGTGCCGGCGGGTACAGCCAGGCGCAGGGCAAAACTGGAAGTGCCCGGGGGCACATCACCGATCGAGCCCACCCGCGCCCGGTTCTGCAGCACCGGCTCGCCGCTGGCATCGAGGATCTGCGCAAACACATCGGTGTCCACCACCGGCTTGCGTCCGGCATTGGTCACGCTGCCACGCAGCACGTAACAACTGGCTCCGCTGGGGCGGCGCAGCTGCGGCTGGGCGCCGATGTCGTCAGTGGGGCAGGGATCGAGGCTCACCTCGCTCACGCTCAGGCTGGCGGCCAGGGCCGCTGCCGGCTGGATCAGGGTCAACGCCAGAACGAGGCCGAGGCTGAGCGCCGTGGCCAGACAACGCCGGAGCATGGCTGCGGGGCTTGGAATGCCCTCATCCTGTCGCGCCGGCCTCAGCGGTGATCGCCGCTGCCGCCGATCACGTTGCGCTCGGCCCGGCTGGCCAGCTTCGCCAGGTTGGCGGCAGCAATCTCATTGAGCTCAAACCGGAGCTCACTGGCCAGCTGGGCCACGTACCAGAGCACATCGCCAAGTTCCAGCTTGAGGGCCTCCCGCACCTCTGGGCTGAAGGCCCCGCCCTGGTCGCGCAACACCTTCTTCACCTTGTCGGCCACTTCTCCGGCCTCGCCGCAGAGGCCGAGGGTGGGGTAGATGGGGTTGTCCCCCACATCGGGGTAGCGAGCGGTTCGGCGCGCCCCCTGCTGATACGCATTGAGATCCATTGGCACAACAGGGCTGGCGAGCCTCGATGATAGTGTCGGGCTACCTTTTGGCTCGCCGAATGGCCCTGCCCGATCTCACGCGTCGCACCAAGATCGTGGCCACCATCGGCCCTGCCACCGAATCGCCGGAGCAGCTGCGCCTCCTGATTGAAGCCGGCGCCACCACGTTCCGCCTCAACTTCTCCCACGGCGACCACAGCGAGCACGCCGCTCGCATCGCCACCATCCGCCAGGTGGGCCACGCCTTGGGCATCCACGTGGGGATCCTGCAGGACCTGCAGGGTCCCAAGATCCGCCTCGGCCGCTTCAAGGATGGCCCGATCACCGTGGCCAAGGGCGATGCCTTCACCCTCACCTCCCGGGAT
>JBJTHL010000186.1:0-2663 GCA_046094445.1 Vulcanococcus sp. | reverse complement strand
CGTGCCTGCTCGAAAAAGGTGCGACTTTTGCCGATCGCCTGGGCCGTCTCCTGGGCCGACAGCCCCAGTTCCTCCCCAGCGCGCTGCAGCGCCTTGCGCAGCACCAGGTTTCCGTTGACCCCGCTGGCCGCCGCACTCGTGAACTCCCGTACCTCCATGACCCTCACGCCATCTCCGAGCATCATGCCTCAAAAGCGGCAGTTAAGCCAGTGCCGCCTCGATCGAGGCACGGCCCGCATGGTGTCAGCCCCGTTCCATGGGGGGCTTCTGGCGTCGCGCAGGCTCTGAGTATGCGTGGAATGCATGGTTCAGAACCCTTGGCGGCGCTGGGATCCCGCTTAGCCTGAAGGTATAGATCTGCAGCATCCCTTGCTCCCCTCCGTTGTTGCCAGCGAGCTGGAGCAGGTGGCCGCCGATGCCATCCGCACCGCCTTTCACCCCACCACGCCGGGCTTTTCCGGGCTGATCGATCGCTTCCTGGCTGACCGCGAGCAGCTTCTCAAGGGCCCCTACGTCTCCGTCGCCCTGCCGTTCCACCAGGGCAGTGGCCGCAACTGGTTCCCCCAGATCCCTCTGCCCTTCCCGCCCTATCGCCACCAGGAGAAGGCCTTCGAGCGGTTACTGCTTGGCAGTCCAAGCAACACCCTGGTGGCCACCGGCACCGGTTCGGGCAAAACCGAGTGCTTCCTGTTGCCGCTGCTCGAGCACTGCCGCCAGCAGCAGGCCCAGGGCCAGCGGGGCATCAAGGCGATCCTGATCTACCCGATGAACGCCCTGGCCACCGACCAGGCCCGCCGCATCGCCGATCTGATCCACACCACCCCAGCCCTCACGGGCCTGCGGGCAGGGCTCTACATCGGCTCCGACGATGAGGCGAAAACGGCAGCGATGACCGCCACCAGCGTCATCACCGATAAGGAGGCCCTCCAGAAAGCACCGCCCGACATCCTGCTCACCAACTACAAGCAGCTCGACTACCTGCTGATCCAGCCCCAGGTGCAGAGCCTGTGGGAGCACAACGGACGCCTGCCTGATGGCAGCAGCACCCTCCGATATCTGGTGGTGGACGAGTTCCACACCTTCGATGGCGCCCAGGGCACCGATCTGGCCTGCCTGATCCGCCGCCTGCGCGATCGGCTCCAGTGCCCCGGTGATGAGCTGGTGTGCGTGGGCACTTCCGCCACTCTCGGTGGCCCCGATTCTCGCGAGGCGATGCATAGCTACGCCGGGCAGATCTTTGCCAGCAGTTTTGAGCCCGCCGCTCTGATTGAGGAGGAGCGTCTCAGCCCCGAGGAGTTCTTCCGGGATCACACCGCCTACGGCGAGGAGGGGCTGCGGCTTCTGCCCCTGCCAGGGCTGGAGGCCCTGGATCAACTCGACCCTGAACACGCCGTCAGTGCCGAGGCTTACCTCGCCGCCCAGGCGGCGCTCTGGCTGGCTGACTCGCTGCCGCCAGCGCCTGAGGGGACTGTTCAGGACGACGCCTGGCGGTTGGAGCTGGGCAGCCAGCTGGGCACCTTGCCGGCCGTGCACAACCTGGTGCGCCAGGCCGCAAGCACCTGTTCGATCGAAGAGTTGCTGGAGCGCTTCTCCCGCCAGCCTGGCCTTGGTGATCAATACCCCCGGCGCTACCGGGTGCTGCTGCTCGAAAGCCTGCTGGCGCTGATCGCCCATGCCCGCCGCACCACCACCAAGCTCGATGGCAGCCCCGTGGTGGTGCCCTGGCTCAACCTGCGCGTGCAGCTCTGGTTGCGGGAGCTCAAGCGCATGGTGGCCTCCGTGGAGGCCACCCCGCAGCTGCGCCATTCCGACGATCTGGCCGGAAGCGACAGCAGCATCCACCTTCCCGTGGTGCATTGCCGCGATTGCGGCGCCACCGCCTGGACCTCCACGGCGCTCAACTCCACCAGCAACACGCTGGATCGCGCCAACAACCTCCGCAACTTCTACAAGGCGTTTTTCTCTGGCGCTCCTGAACTCCGCTACCTCTTCCCTCAGGGCCATGCAGACGCAGAGGGTTGCAGCCACCAGCTCTGCAGCAGTTGCCTGTCGTTTCACCCCGCCAAAGAGCTGGCCGATGCCACGCCCACCGGTGCGGTGCCCATTTGCCCCAGCTGCCAAAGCCGCGAGCTGGTGCCGGTCGACATCCCCGACTGCAGCACGGTCGACGACAACAACCACCCGCGCGTCAGCCGCGATTGCCCCTGCTGCAACGCCCAGCAGGGCTTGCTGCTGATTGGTTCCTCGGCCGCCAACCTCACCAGCACCTGGAGCGCCTCCCTGTTTGCCTCGGCCTTCAACGGCGACAAGAAGCTGCTGGCCTTCTCCGATTCGGTGCAGGACGCTGCCCACCGCGCCGGCTACATCGCTGCCCGCGCCTACCGCACCTCCTTCCGCACCGCCCTCACCACCACGGTGCAGCAGGCCGGCACGCCGCTCCCCCTCGATCAGCTGCAGGAGCGCCTGATCAGCGATTGGGAGCAGCGCTTCCCGAACCCGGTGGACTTCGCTGCCACCTTCATCCCCCACGACCTGGAGTGGCTCCGGGAGTGGGATGCCCTGCAGCAGCAGCTCACGCCCAGCCTCGAGGCCAATGGCACCCTGATGCGCTTCGTGTGCGATCGGCTGCGCTGGGAGGTGGCCGCCGAATTCGGCTACCGCTC
>JBJTHL010000185.1:0-6610 GCA_046094445.1 Vulcanococcus sp. | reverse complement strand
AATCGCCTCGGCGCGGGTGAGGTCGAGGCGGCCGTTGAGGAAGGCCCGCTGGCTGAACTCCCCCGGCAGGGCCAGGCGAGCACCGGCGGCGAGCACCAGCTCCAGCACCCGCTGCACGCAGACAAGCCCCCCGTGGCAGTGAAGCTCCACCACGGTTTCGCGGGTGAAGCTGCGGGGCGCCCGCATCAGCAGCAGCAGGGCCTCATCCACCCGCTCGCCGCTGGCGGGATCGATCACATGGCCGTAGAGCACCCGGTGGCTGTCCCACGGCTGCGCCCCCGGGGCGCGGAACACACGCCGGCCGATGGCATCCGCCTGCGGACCCGAAAGCCGCACGATCGCCACACTGCCCTCACCGGCAGCCACGGCGGTGGCGATGGCGGCAATGGTGTCGTCCGGCACGGGCGGGGGCAGGAATGTCTCCAGTGTCCCGCCTGGTGGCCCGCCGCTCAGGGGCTGGAAAACCCGGGGCAGACCATCAGATCGATGTGCCCACCGTCGGGATGCCGCCATTCGCGGAACTCCTCCGCCAGGGCGCGCTGGGCACGGGCCTCCTGGCTCTGCTCCAGCTCCTGCAGGCGCTGATGCACCAGATCCAGGGTGTCGTCGATCAGCTGAGCAGCCTGTTCCGAGGTCATCACAACAGCAGCAAGTGCCGCGTTTTTAGACAGCCACTCGCCCCAGAGTTGTAGTCCGCTACACCCGCCGCCCCTGTGTGGGCGGATCCAGACGGGCACCCCTGAACCCGATGCAGACTTGCCGCGATCCCTGGCCCCATGGCCTAGCGGCGTGATGTTCATCGACGGCATCCCCCTCACCCCCAAACCCCTGCGCGATCTGGCGCCGCTGCGCTTCAGCAGTGCCGCCGAGGAACGGCTGCATCGCAAGCAGCGGCTGGCCGGGGCCCTGCGGATCGTCGGGCGGCTGGGGTTCGGGGAAGGGGTGGCCGGGCACATCACCGCCCGCGATCCCGAGTATCCCGATCACTTCTGGGTGAATCCGTTTGCCCTGTCGTTCAACCGGGTGCGGGTGAGCGACCTGCTGCTGGTGAATCACGCCGGTGAGGTGGTGATCGGCGATCGGCCGGTGAATCGGGCCGCCTTCGTTCTGCATGCCGCCATCCACGCCCGGCGTCCCGAGCTGATCGCCGCGGCCCATGCCCATTCGCCCTACGGCAAGGCCTTCTCCAGCCTGGGCAAGCGGCTCGATCCGATCACGCAGGACTGCTGCACCTTCTACGACGACCACTGCCTGATCCAGGCCGATGGCGGCAAGGTGGTGCTGGAGGAGGCGTCCGGCCACACCTTCGCCGACCACTTCCTGCAGGGCAAGGCCGCCATCCACCAGAACCACGGCCTGTTCACCGTGGGCGAGAGCGTGGATGCAGCCGCCTTCTGGTTCATCGCCCTGGAGCGCTGCTGCCAGAGCCAGCTCCTCGCGGAGGCAGCGGGCACCCCCCAGCTCATCCGCCCGGAGTGGGCCGCTTACACCCGCGACCATGTGGGCCGGCCCCAGGACGGCTGGTTGGGCTTTCAGTCGTTCTGGGACGACATCCTCGCCAGCGATCCGGAGCTGCTGGATTGAGGCAAGAGCTCTCTGCAGCTCGATCCAGCGCTCCTGAGCCTTCAGCACCGACGCCGAGAAGCGATAACCCCTGGCATCGGCGGGCAGATCAGCCTGGAGCTCCAGAATCCAGTCGGGGTTGTTCTGAAAGACCCAGTAAAAGAGCTTATCGCTGGCGCTCACGGCAAGTCGACGCTGGAGTGAGGGTAAGCGGGGTCGCAGCCAAAGAATACGGGGACAATCGATAGGATCTTCAGGTCGATATCTGACTAGATGGATGACCATGCGGTCGATCTCCATCTCCCTGTAGGACGGTGACGCCGCCGCCGCCTCAATCGCCGCCACGGCCATGGGTAGCGCTAGCCTCAGCCAACTGGATACCTGAACGCAGCGGGGCCTGCGGAGACAGCAAGGCGAGGCCGGTGCGACACCACCAAGACTGATCCTCAGCCGATCCCCGTGCGGGCGATGTCGAGCACGTCGGCCATGGAGCGGATCTGGTCCATGGTGTTGCTCAGCTGGACGGAGCTCAGCAGCTCCACCCGCAGGTCGATGCGGGCGGGTTTGCCGGGGTTGGTGCGCACGCGGGCGTCGCTCACGTTGATGCGGTGATCGGAGAGGCGGGTGAGGATGTCCTTCAGCACACCCACCCGATCGAGCACCTCGATGCGCAGCTGCACCGGGTAGCGGCGGCGCTGGGCATCGGCCAGCAGCGGATTCCAATGCACGGGCAGCCGGCGCTGGGCGGGCACGTTGGCCAGGTTGGCGCAGTCCTGCCGGTGAATCGTGATGCCGTGGTTGCCGAGGGCCACCGTGCCCACAATCGCCTCCCCCGGCAGCGGGCTGCAGCAGCCGCCCAGGCGATATTCCAGGCCCTCCAGGCCCACGATCGGGCTGGCCTCGCCATGGGCGGTGGCCGGGGGCGGTGCCGCAGCGGCGGCCTGCTCGCCCTGGGCCGACACCGTGCGGGCCAGGTCCTCGTTGCTGAGCACCGGAGCCGCCGCTTCTGAAGCCAGGCGCAGCTCCTCGCGCAGACGGTTCAGGGCCTGATGCAGGGTGACGCCGCCGAAGCCGATGGCGGCCAGCAGGTCTTCAGTGCCCACCAGATTGCAACGGCGGGCCACCCGGGCCATCGCTTCGCCGTTGAGCAGGGCATCGAAACCATCGCGGCCCAGCTCGCGCTCCAGCATCGCCGTGCCGCGCAGGATGTTCTCCTCGCGATGGCTCTTCTTGTACCACTGGCGGATGCGATTGCGGGCCGTGGGGGTGGCCACGAAGTTCAGCCAGTCGAGGCTGGGATGGGCTGCTTTGGCGGTGATGATCTGCACGAAGTCGCCGTTCTGCAGCGGCGTGGCCAGCGGACACAGGCGATCGTTGATGCGCACCCCCTGGCAGTGGTTGCCCACCTCGGAGTGGATGCGATAGGCGAAATCCACCGCCGTGGACCCCTTGCGCAGACCCACCACATCGCCGCTGGGGGTGAACACATACACCTCCTCGTCGAACAGGTCTTCCTTGATGGAGCGCAGGAAGTCGTTGCTGTCCTCACCCACATCATCTTTCTGCCAATCCACCAGCTGGCGCAGCCAGTTGAAGCGCTCGGCATCGCCACCGGAGGCGGCCGGCGAGCCGCCCTCCTTGTATTTCCAGTGGGCAGCGATGCCGAATTCCGCCACCTGATGCATCTCGGCGGTGCGGATCTGCACCTCGATCGGCCGGTGCCGACCGATCACCGCGGTGTGCAGCGATTGATAACCATTCGGCTTGGGCAGGCCGATGTAGTCCTTGAAGCGGCCGGGAATGGGCCGGAAGGTGTCGTGCACCACCGCCAGCGCCCGGTAGCAACCCTCGAGATTGGGGCAGATGATGCGCAGGGCCGCCACGTCGTAGATCTCGTGGAACGCCTTCTGCTGGCGCTGCATCTTGCTCCAGATGCCATAGAGATGCTTCGGCCGGCCGCTCACCTCGCAGCGCTCCAGGCCGGCCGCCAGCAGCCGCTCCCGCAGCAACCCGGCCGTCACCCCCAGCCGCTCCTCCCGTTCGGAGCGCTTGGTGGCCACCTGCTGCTGAATCTCTCGGAAGGCCTCCGGCTCCAGGATCTTGAAGGCCAGGTCTTCGAGCTCCCACTTCAATCGGCCGATGCCGAGGCGGTTGGCCAGGGGGCCGTAGATCTCCCGGGTTTCACGGGCGATGCGCTGCTGCTTCTCGGGCTTGAGCGCCCCGAGGGTGCGCATGTTGTGCAGCCGGTCGGCCAGCTTCACCAGCACCACGCGGATGTCGCTGGCCATCGCCAGGAACATGCGGCGCAGGTTCTCGGCCTGGGCCTCGGTCTTGTTGGTGAAGTGGATGCCCCCCAGCTTGGTGACCCCCTCCACCAGCCCCCGCACCTCGGCGCCGAAGTGCTGCTCGATCTCCTCGGGGGTGACGTCGGTGTCCTCCACCACGTCGTGCAGGAAGCCGGCGGCGATCACGCCGGCGCTGGCGCCGATATCGCGCAGCAGATCGGCCACCGCCACGGGGTGGCAGATGTAGGGCTCGCCGCTGGCCCGCACCTGGCCGTCGTGCAGCTGATAGGCGAAGTGAAAGGCGGCCGCCAGCAGGCCTTCGGTGTCGGTGGGGCAGCTGTCGCCCTCACCGGGGGGCACGTGCTCGATGCAGCGGCGCAGCCAGTCGGGCAGGGGGATGGCATAGTCGTCCGCGCAGCGGATCGGGTGCGCATCGGCGGCGGCGGTCAGCCCCGGCACAGCCGCCGCGGAACCCTCGGCCCCGTTGACCGCTGCCTCCGCCGTGTCGGGCACCGCTTGAAGCATGGCGCGCTGCGTATCCGCTCATCGTATGCAGGGGCTGATACAAAGCGGCCGCCGCGGGGCCTGCGATGGCCATTCCCCAGCCAAGCTGCGGGCTGATCCGCGCGCCGGCTGTGCCCGAACCCCCGCCCGCGATGGCTGCCAGCACACCCGGTGATCCGTTGCTGCAGCTGCAGCAGCTGGTGGTGCGCTACCCCGGCGCCGAGGCCTGCACCCTCGATGGGCTCGATCTGACCCTCGCGGCCGGGGAGCGGCTGGCGCTGGTGGGCCCCTCCGGCTGCGGCAAGAGCACCGTGGCCCGGGCCGTGCTGCAGCTGCTGCCCGCCGGCAGCCGCTGCGATGGCGGGCTGCTGCTGGCGGGCCAGGATCCACGCCGGCTCAGCCGGGCGGCCCTGCGGCGCCTGCGGGGCGAGGCGGTGGGCCTGGTGTTCCAGGACCCCATGACCCGCCTCAACCCGCTGCTCAGCGTGGGGGAGCACCTCAACGACACCCTGGCCCAGCACCGCCCCAGCTGGCGGGGGCGCCAGCGGCGCCAACGGGCCGAGGAGCTGCTGGCGCGGGTCGGCATCCATGCCGGGCGCTACGGCAGCTATCCCCATGAATTCAGCGGCGGCATGCGCCAGCGGCTGGCGATCGCCCTGGCCATGGCCCTGCAGCCGGCGCTGGTGATCGCCGATGAACCCACCACCAGCCTCGATGTGGCGGTGGCCGGCCAGGTGATGGCGGAGCTGGTGCAGCTCTGCGAGGAGGCCGGCAGCGCCCTGCTGCTGATCAGCCACGACCTGGCCATGGCCGGCCGCTGGTGCCAGCGCATCGCCGTGCTGGATCAGGGGCGGCTGGTGGAGGAGGCGCCGGCCCGGCAGCTGCTCACCGCACCGCAATCAGGCCTGGCCCAGCGGCTGGTGGGGGCCGCCCGCGCCCGCGAGGGCTGCGCCACCCCCGCAGCTCCGGAGGCCGCTCCCCTGCTGCTGGAGATCGACGACCTGCGCTGCTGGCATCCGCTGCCGGGCGGGCTGACCGGGCAGCGGCGCTGGTATCGAGCGGTGGGTTGCGTGGGCCGGGAGCTTCGGGCCGGCGAAATCCTCGGGGTGGTGGGGGCCTCCGGCTGCGGCAAGAGCACCCTCTGCCGCGCGCTGATGGGGCTGAGCCCCGTGCGCGGCGGCCGCGTGCGCTTGCAGGAGCAGGAGCTGGCCCGCCTGCGCGGCGCCGCCGGGCGGCGCGCCCGGCGCTCGATCCAGATGGTGTTTCAGGCCCCGCTGGCCTGCCTCAACCCGCGCCTGAGCGTGGGGGAGGCCATCGCCGATCCGCTGCTGATCCATGGCCTGGCCAGCCGCCGCGAGGCCCGTGCCCGAGCCCGCGGGCTGCTGGAGGCGGTGGGACTCCAGCCGCCGGAGGCCTTTGAGCGGCGCCTGCCCCGCCAGCTCTCCGGCGGCCAGCAGCAACGGGTGGCGATCGCCCGGGCGCTGATCCTGGAGCCGCAGGTGCTGCTCTGCGATGAGAGCGTGAGCATGCTCGATGCGGAGGTGCAGGCGGAGGTGCTGCAGCTGCTGCGCGACCTGCAGACGCGGCTCGGGCTGGGGATGATCTTTGTGACCCACGATCTGGCGGTGGCCAGCGGCTTCTGCCAGCGGCTGATCGTGCTGGATGGCGGCCGGATCGTGGAGCAGGGCCCCGGCGATCAGCTGCTGGCCAACCCCCAGGCGCCGATCACCCGCACCCTGGTGGAGGCATGCCCGCGGCTGCCGGCGCTGGTGTGACCAGCCGGCGGCGCAGCACCGCCAGCAGCGTCTCGAACACCGGCGGCAGCGGCGCCTCGCACACCAGCCGTTCGCGGCTCACCGGGTGATCCAGCCCCAGCTGCAAGGCATGCAGGGCCTGGCCCGGCAGGGCCACCGGCAGCCGCCGGGCCCGGGAATACACGGGATCGCCCACGATCGGGTGGCCGATGTGGGCGCAGTGCACGCGGATCTGGTGGGTGCGGCCCGTGTCGAGCTTGAAGCGCAGCAGGGCGTGATCCCCGAGCCGCTCGATCACCCGCCAGTGGGTGCAGGCATGGCGGCCGGAGCCGTCGTGCACGACGGCGTACTTCTTGCGATCCACCGGATGGCGGCCGATGGCCCCCACGATCGTGCCGGCGTCGGCGGCCGGCTGGCCGTGCACCACCGCCAGATACTCCCGGGAGGCCACCCGCTGCTGGATCTGCACCTGCAGCTTCACCAGCGCCTCCTGGCTCTTGGCCA
>JBJTHL010000184.1:0-4540 GCA_046094445.1 Vulcanococcus sp. | reverse complement strand
CTGCCCTCCAAGGAGGTGCTCATGGCCCAGATCGCCGGTGCGATCAACGCCGTGGCCACCAAGGTGGCTGTGGGCATCAACGAGGTTCCTTCCGGTCTTGCCCGGGCGCTCAAGCAGCACGCCGATGGCGAGGGCACGGCCGCCTGAGGCCTGCTCTGCTGAGCTCCCCGATCCGACTGTTTTCACAGATCTGTTGCTGATCCAACCATGTCCGCTACCACCGACAACATCCTCGAACAGCTGAAGACCCTTTCGCTGCTGGAAGCTTCCGAGCTCGTCAAGCAGATTGAAGAGGCCTTCGGTGTGTCCGCCGCCGCTTCCGCCGGTGTGGTGATGGCCGCAGCCCCCGCTGCTGCTGCCGAAGCCGTTGAAGAGAAGACCGAGTTCGACGCCATCCTCGATGGTTTCGACGCCGCCGCCAAGATCAAGGTGCTGAAGGCCGTTCGCGAGGCCACCGGCCTCGGCCTGGGCGAAGCCAAGGCCCTTGTGGAAGGCGCTCCCACCCCGATCAAGGAAGGCATCTCCAAGGCCGACGCCGAAGCCATCAAGAAGGCTGTGGAAGAGGTCGGCGGCAAGGTCTCCATCAAGTGACCGCCGCGAGTGGATGGTTCGCCATCCGCTCCACCCTTCAGCTGGGCCGGCTCCGTCAGGGGCCGGCTTTTTTGTGTTGTTCAGCGTCTCCGTGGCTGAGGTCCCATGAAAAAAGCCCCGCCGAAGGCAGGGCTCGAGCTGGAACGCTTCCGGGAGTCTGTCCTCGTTTCGACCCCGGAAGTGGTGTCCCGCACTCCTCACACGCCCAAACCATAAGACGGGTGGAAAAGGTGTGGCCAGGGCTGGGAGGCCGCTGTCTCAACTGGTACAGCGATGGCTGTCGCTCAGGGCCGTAACGTAATCACCTGATGGGCGATCGGCCCGACCGCCGGGGCCAACGGTGCTGGGGTGGCGCGGGGGGCCGCCTCAAACGGCTGGCCGGCTGGCGGGCTGGCGGGCTGGCTGGCCAGGCTGGTGCCGTTGCTGCCCAGCAGCTGGGCCAGCGGTGTGGCGTTGGCGAAGTACACGTGGTTGAGGGTCTGCTGGCCGTAGACCCGGCGCTGCAGCTCCCAACCCGGCTCCAGGCGGATCGGCACAAAACCGTCGCGATCGCGGCGGGGCAGGGCGCCCCGGCCCACCAGCACCAGGCCCGTTTCGGCGGGGCTCATGGCCAGCAGCACCACGCTGTTGCCCCGCTGCTCCAGCCGTAGGCGGTAGCGGCCGGCCAGATCCTCGTCGCCCACGCGCAGGGAATAGCCGTTGCTGTCGAGGTAGCGGCTGCAGATGCTGGTGAAATCGAAGCGGTTGAGGGCCGGATCGATCAGGCCATCGGCCCGTGGCTCCCAGCAGCGCGGCTGGGCCTGGATCTGTTCCAGCACCAGCAGGTTCCACTCCGCCCGGCCCACCGGTCTGGCCAGCACCGCAAACCGGCTGCCATCCAGGGGCTGGCTGCCGAACAGCCCTGCGGCCCTGGCCTCACCCAGCAGCGCGGCGGCGGCTGCCGCAGCCAGGCCCCAGCGCAGGGGCTGGACGTAGCGTCGTCCCATGCTCATCTCTGCTCTCCAGCTGCTGGACCCTGCGTTGTACCGGATCGTGGCGCCTTCGCCCAGGGAGCGCTGACGTGACGACGACCGGATCGGCAGCGACGGCAGCAGCGCCGCGGGTGGTGGCGGCGGCCTGTGATGGGGCCTGTAGCGGCAACCCGGGCCCGGGGGGCTGGGGTTGCCTGCTGCGGTTTGAGGATGGGACCCAGCGGGAATTCGGTGCCGCCGAGGCCAGCACCACCAACAACCGCATGGAGCTCACCGCGGCGCTGACGCTGCTGGAGCAGTTGAGCCAGCTCCCGCGCCATCCGGATCTCACGATCCGCACCGATTCCAAATACCTGATCGACGGCTACACCCGCTGGATCCAGGGCTGGAAGCGCAAGGGCTGGCGGACCGCCGCCGGCGCCCCCGTGCTCAATCGCGACCTGTGGGAGGCCCTCGATGCCGCCCGCATCCCCGGCCTGCCCTTCACATACGTGAAAGGCCACAGCGGCGATCCGGACAACGACCGTTGCGATGCCATCGCTGTGGCCTTCTCCCGCGGTGGCCGTCCCCAGCTGGCCCATGGCGAATACGGCGGCGTGGTGGAGGCCCCCCCGGCGACCGCTGCGCCCAGCCCGGAGCAGCCTGCCGATCTCGCGCCGGAACCCCTGCAGGGGCTGTTGACACGCCTGGAGTTGGCGGATCGGCTGGCGGCCGGGGGCTACGGCCTCAGCCTCACCGAGCTGGCCCAGCTGGTGGAGAAGCCCCTCAAGAGCCTGGAGGCGCGCCAGCAGCCCTGGCGCTGGCGTGAGTGGACCGTGCTGCCACGGGAGGATGGCCGCTGGCAGCTGCGCCGCGACGCGGCAGGATCAGAAGACGATCGCGACGGGGAGGCGCAGCATGGCTGAGGCCGGCACAGGAGCGCTCTACCGCCGTTTCCTTGGGCCGCTGCTCAGCCGCGATGCGGGGGCTGATGCCGAACAGCTGAGCCAGGTGAGCCTGCAGCTGCTGGGTCAGGCTTCGCTGCGGCGCCGCTGGCCCCTGCTGAACACCACCCTGGCTGGGCTCGGGGCTGAGCTGCAGCGCCGCGATCTGCGGATGGAGCAGACCCTGTTCGGTTGCCGCTTTCTCAATCCGGTGGGCCTGGCGGCCGGGTTCGACAAGAACGCCGTCGCGGCCGGCATCTGGCATCTGTTCGGTTTCGGCTTCGCCGAGCTGGGCACCATCACCTGGCACAGCCAGACCGGCAATCCCCGCCCGCGGCTGTTCCGTCTCGCGGCGGAGCGGGCGGCGCTCAACCGCATGGGCTTCAACAACCAGGGCGCCCTGGCGGTGCGCCGCATCCTGGAGCACCAGGCCTTGCCGCCGGTGGGCCAGCGGCCGGCCGTGCTGGGCCTGAACCTCGGCAAATCCAAGATCACTCCGCTGGAGCAGGCCCCCGACGACTACGCCTCCTCCCTGGAGCTGCTGGCCCCCCTGGCGGACTACGCGGTGATCAACGTGAGCTCCCCCAACACGCCGGGCCTGCGGGAGCTGCAGGATGAACGTCAGCTGCGGCGCCTGGTGGAGCGGCTGCGGCGGCTGCCGGCCTGCCCGCCGCTGCTGGTGAAGATCGCCCCCGACCTCGAAGACGAGGCCATCGATGCCATCGCCCGCCTGGCCTACGAGGAGGGGCTGGCCGGTGTGATCGCTGTGAACACCAGCCTGCACCGCCTGGGGCTGGAGCAGCGCCGCCTGCCGCAGACCGGGCGCAGCCTGGCGGAGGAAGCCGGTGGCCTCAGCGGGGCTCCCCTGCGGGGGCGGGCCCTGGAGGTGATCCGCCGCCTGCGGGTCACCGCCGGCCCTGCCCTGCCCCTGATCGGTGTGGGTGGCATCGATTCCCCCCAGGCGGCCTGGGAGCGGATCAGTGCCGGCGCTTCGCTGATTCAGCTCTACACCGGCTGGATTTACGAGGGGCCGGAACTGGTGCCGGCCATCCTGGAGGGGCTCGGCCGCCAGCTCGATCTGCACGGCTTCCGCAATTTGGCGGAGGCGGTGGGCAGCGGCGTGCCCTGGCGCTGAATCTTCGATACCTTGCGGGTGAGCCAGCGGGGGTGCCGGTGCTGTCCGGAGTTGAGGAACGCCTCGCGCCCTTGAAGGCCTGGTTGTTTCCACGCCGGGTGTTGCTGCTGCTCGAGGATCAGGCGATCACGGCTGCTGCCATCGAGGGCAAGCACCTGCTCTGGTACGAGCAGGTGCCCTTGCCCACCGGCCTGTGCGTCTCCGGGGAGCCGATGCAGGTGGACAGCCTGGGGGATCTGCTGGGCGACCTGCTGGTGGAGCGCGGCTTTGCTGGCGCACGGGTGGAGGCGGTGCTGCCGGCAACGGCCTGTCAGTGCCGGCTGGTGCGCTGGCCGGATGGCCGTTGGCCGGACGACCCCCTGCGGGTTCTGGCGCTGCACGAGTCGACCCTGGCGCTGCAGGCCCCGCTCTCCTATCTGGATCTGCATCTGGTGCCCCTGGAGTTGCCCCAGCCCACGAGCCTGTGCGTCGCCGTCGCGAATCAGCTGCTGGAGCGCTGGATCGAGGTGTTCAGCCAGGCTGGCGTGAGCCTGGTGCGCTTGGAGGCGGCCCAGCTTTGCCTCTGCCGCGGCTTGCTGGCCATGCCGGCCCTGGGCTGTAACGCTGGCACCACGGTGCTGCTGCAGCTGGAGGCGGATGGTGCTGCGCTGCTGATCCTGGAGGAGGGGATCCCCGCCTATGCGCGCAGCCTGCCCCCCTGCAGCACCAGGCGGCGAGCTGCAGGCAACGCCGGCGCATCGGCGGGCAGCCCACGCTCCAGGCGGCGCTGACGCAGCAGGTCGTGACGATCCAGCCACCCCGGCGACGCGCTCATCGGGCCACTCCCGCCGGCTCTTCAGCCGCCAACAGCCCCCACAGCGGCAGCAGTGCCGACCCCGGCGGCCGCCGCTGCCCCTCAGGCGCTGGCTCTGCCTGCAGCC
>JBJTHL010000183.1:0-2682 GCA_046094445.1 Vulcanococcus sp. | reverse complement strand
CTGCCGCCCCCGCCCACCCCTCAGGACATCCTGCGGGGGCCAGACGGCTGGACCCAGGCACGGGTCAATCAACTGATCGAAGCAGGCACGATCCGTTTGGACTGGTTGCCGGATATGCCGGGTGTGGCGCCCAGCCATCTGCAGATTCAGAATGAGCATCAACGGGAGATGCTGCGCTTCAGTAACTGCATTGCCAATACGGGCGCTAACAATCTGCAGGTGCGTCGCGGCCGGCAGCTGGATCCAAGCTCCCCTGCTGACGAGCAACTGATTGCCTACGCGGTATCGCTGGGCCTGGATCCCACTGAGGTGGCGTTGACCTCGCAGGAATTGCTCGATCAGAACGGCCAGCTGACGGCTGTCGTTTCTGATGCGGCATTATCGGAATATCACCCTGATCACAAACATTTTCACATCGGTGAAACTGCAGGCTTCAAGCTGGAACGCCGGAGTGCGGATGGCACCACGTGGGACCCGATCACAGGCCGGGAGGTGGTGAAAACCACGTTCTGCTTGATTGATGTCAACAAGATTCAGCAGGTTTCGCCGGACAATCCCGACCTCTACGACGTGGTGAAATCGCCCGCCAACCAGAATCTCTACAATGATTGTTCCGCCGATGTGCAAGGGATCCAGGCGGGATGGATGGACCGCTACACCCACTCCCTGCCTGGCCAGGAGGTGGACGTCACCGACTTGGAGGCGGGGGTTTACCGGGTTGTGAACATTGTGAATCCTGCGAACTGGTTCCTCGAAAGCAATTACGAGAACAACATCGGTTGGACCTGCTTTTCTTTGAGCCGCGATTCCAACGGCAATGCTCTGCTGCGGGAGCTGGAAGGGGGCGTTGGCGGCGTTTGGTTCCAGCAAACCCCCAACGGCATGGGTTGAGTTCGGCGCGGCAGAATGATGCGGCCGCCACCGCCGTTGATCCCGATGTCGCTCCAGGGTCTTGCTCCGTCTGATCGTCGCTGCGGATCCGAGGGGCTGAAGCGATTGATGCAACTGGCGCTGGTGGTCGTGCTCGCCCTGGCAGTAAGCGCCTGCAGCGCCGCGGCCGCCGGGCTCAATTCCTTCCAGAGCCCCGATGGCCGCTACGCCTTCCTCTATCCCACCGGCTGGACGCGGGTGCAGGTCACGGAAGGCCCGCAGGTGGTGTTCCACGACCTGATCAATGCCGATGAAACCCTCAGCCTGGTGGTGTCGGACGTGAACAGCACCAACAGCCTCGAGAACCTGGGCAGCGCCGTGGCCGTGGGCGAGAAGCTGCGCCGGGTGGTGATCGCCCCCGAGGGCAGCGGCCGCCAGGCCGAACTGGTGCAGGCCGGTGAGCGCGAAGACGGTGGCCGCACCTTCTACGACCTCGAATACACCGTGCACCTCAACGACCGCGACCGCCACGAGCTGGCCACGGTGGTGGTGGATCGCGGCCGCCTTTACACCCTGGCCGCCAGCACCAACGAAGCCCGCTGGCCGAAGGTGAAGCTGCTGTTCAACCAGGTGATCCACTCCTTCACCCTGCAGATCTGATGCCGGCGGCCGCGGCTGGCGTGCTGATCATTGGCGGCGGCCTGGCCGGCGGGCTGCTGGCCCTGGAGCTGGCCAGCCGAGGTGTCCGGGTGCTGGTGCTCGACCCCCAGCCCGGCGCGCTGGCCCCCTCAGCCACGGCCTGGAGCTATGGGGTGATCCCCGGCTGGCCGCTGGCGGCCGGGGCCTCCCGCTGTTGGCGGGCCCTGCAGCGGCGCCACGGCGATCTGGGCTGGCGGCCGGTGCGGGCGCGGCTGCTGGGGGCCCCTGCGGCGCCGGCGCTGCTGGCCCGGCTCGGCGTGCTGCCCCTCGCTCAGGTGGATGCAGCGGTGCTGCTCCGCCGCCTGCCGGCGGTGCTCGCCGCGGCGGGTGTGCAGCTGCTGCGGGCTGCAGCGCAGCGGCTGGAGCCAGTGGCGGCCGGTTGGTGCGTGGCCCTGGCCGCTGGCTCCCGCCTCCAGGCCGATCAGGTGGTGCTGGCGGCCGGGGCCGCCTGCCGCAGCCTCTGGCCCTCCCTGCCGCCCACGCTGCAGCGCAGCTGGGCCGGGGTGCTGCAGCTGCCCGGCAGCCCCCGCCCCGCCCTGCTGCTGCCGGGGCGGTTCAGCCGCCTGGCCCTGGAGCGCCGCTCCGCTGCGCTCCACGCCCCTGCCTGGGTGGTGGATGCCGGGCTGGTGCCCCGCGGCGGCGATGCCCTGCTGGGGCAGCTCAGCTGGATCGCCCCAGCGGCGGATCTCCAGGCCGCAGCGGCCGGGCCGGAGCCGGCCCTGGCGGAGGCGTGGCTGCGGGATGCCCTGGCTGGGGCTGATCCCGCCCTCGCCGCGGCCCTCCGGGATGGCAACGGCGTGTACCGCCAGGTTGCCGTGGCCTTCTGCCGGGATGGTGAGCCCCTGGCCACCGCCGTGGACGGGGCGCCAGGGTTGTGGGTGTTCAGCGGCTTCAGCGGCGGCTTTGCCCAGGTGCCGCTGCTGGCACCGCAGCTGGCCGCGGCGATCACGGCCTCAGCTGCGGGCTGATCGCGGCCTCGGGGTTGCGGGGCACCGGCAGCAGTTCCCGCAGCAGCCGCGCATAGCTCACGTTCACCGCCGTGGTGGCGTTGAGCCGCTGCACCAGGCTGCCGATCAGCCGCTCCTGGGTGAACGAGAGGTCCACCTCGCTGGA
>JBJTHL010000182.1:0-3864 GCA_046094445.1 Vulcanococcus sp. | reverse complement strand
ACCACCTCATCGGGGTTGACGGTCTGGTTGGGGTCCTTGCCGGTGACGCGCTTCACCAGCTCCAGCACCGCGGGGATGCGGGTGGAGCCACCCACCATCACCACCTCATCCAGCTCGGAGGACGCCAGCTTGGCGTCCTTGTGGGCCTGCTCCACCGGCACGCGGCAGCGGTCGATCAGCTTGGAGGCCAGCTCCTCGAACTTGGCGCGGGTGAGGGTGAGATCGAGGTGCTTGGGACCCTCCGGGGTGGCCGTGATGAACGGCAGGTTGATCTCGCTCTGGGTGGCGCTGGAGAGCTCGATCTTGGCCTTCTCAGCGGCCTCGGTGAGGCGCTGCAGGGCCTGCTTGTCAGCGCGCAGATCGATGCCTTCGTTGGCCTTGAAGCTATCGGCCAGGTAATCCACGATCACCTTGTCGAAATCGTCACCGCCCAGGTGGGTGTCACCGGAGGTGGAGAGCACCTCGAACACGCCGTCGCCCACCTCGAGCACGGACACGTCGAAGGTGCCGCCGCCCAGGTCGAACACCAGGATGCGCTCGTTGCTCTTCTTGTCGAGGCCGTAGGCCAGAGCCGCAGCGGTGGGCTCGTTGATGATGCGCAGCACCTCGAGGCCGGCAATCTTGCCGGCGTCCTTGGTGGCCTGGCGCTGGGAGTCGTTGAAGTAGGCCGGAACGGTGATCACCGCCTGGGTGACGCTCTCGCCGAGATACTTGCCGGCATCTTCCGCCAGCTTGCGCAGCACCTGGGCGCTCACCTCCTCCGGGGCGAACTGCTTGCTCAGCACCGGGCACTTCACCTTCACGTTGGAGCCGGCCTTCTCCACGCCGTAGCTCACTTCCTTCGACTCCTCGTTGACCTCGTCAACGCGGCGGCCGATGAAGCGCTTCACCGAATAGAAGGTGTTCTCGGGGTTCATGACCGCCTGACGCTTGGCGATCTGACCGACGAGCTGGTCCTGATTCTTGGTGTAGGCCACCACGGAGGGCGTCGTACGGAAGCCCTCGGCATTGGCGATCACGGTGGGCTTGCCCCCCTCCATGACAGCCACGCAGCTGTTGGTGGTGCCAAGGTCAATGCCGACAACCTTGCCCATGACTGTCCTCTGAACTGCAGGCATCCTCAACAGCAGGGCCGCGGTGGGGCTAGGTGTGGTTGCCGAACCGCGCCCGTACCGCCGTGAGCCAGCCCCAGCCCATCAGCGGCCACACCGCCCTGCTGGGAGTGCTGGGGCATCCCGTGCGCCACTCGCTCTCGCCGGCGATGCACAACGCCGCCCTGGCGGCCCTCGGGCTCGACTGGATCTACCTGGCCCTGCCGGTGCCGCCGGCGGAGCTGGCCGGGGTGGTGCGGGCCCTGGAGGCCATGGGCTGCCGCGGCCTGAGCGTGACCATTCCCCACAAGCAGGCGGTGGCAGCGCTCTGCCGCGAGCTCACGCCGCTGGCTCAGCGCCTGGGGGCGGTGAACACCCTGGTGCCCCTGGCCGATGGCGGCTGGCGGGGCACCAACACCGATGCGGAGGGCTTCTGCGCCCCGCTACGTGCCCAGGGCTCCGGAGCCTGGAGCGGCGCGAGGGCGGTGGTGCTGGGTTGCGGCGGCAGCGCCCGGGCGGTGGTGGCCGGCCTGGTGGACCTGGGCTGCAGCAGCATCCACGTGGCCGGCCGCGATCCGGCCCGCCTGGCCGCCTTCGCCGCCGACTGCGCCGCCTGGGCACCGCAGCTGCAACCGCTGGCCTGGCCGGCCGAAGGAACCGCCCTCGACCCGGTTCTGCGGCAGGCCGCCCTGGTGGTGAACACCACGCCGGTGGGGATGCACAGCGCCAGCGATGCGGCCGCCGGCCAGCGCTGCCCACTCAGCCCTGGCCAGCTCGACCAGCTGGCGGCCGGCAGCAGCGTGTATGACCTCATCTACACACCGCGGCCCACCCGTCTGCTGCAGGAGGCCGGTCAGCGGGGCTGTCGCACCCTGGATGGCCTGGAGATGCTGGTGCAGCAGGGGGCCGCGGCCCTGCGGCTGTGGAGCGGTCGCCCCGACGTACCCGTGGCGGTGATGCGCCAGGCACTGTTGGAGCGGCTGCCATAGCCTCTAGCCAACCTGTGCCAGCTCCGCGATGGCGGCGATTCCCTTCTGGCAGCGGCTGCTGGCCCTGCTGGCCTACCTGCTGCCCTGGAGCGACGGCCTGCCCTTCGGCCGCTCTCTCACCCATGTGTTCCCCGCCCTGCAGTGGCTGAGCCTGCCGGCCCTGCCGGTGGTGCTGCTGCAGCAGGGGGTGCCCTTCGGCGGCTTCGTGCTGTTCCTGGCCCTCTACCTGGGCGTGGTGCGCAACCAGCGGGTCAGCGGCTTCATCCGCTTCAACACCCTGCAGGCGATCCTGCTGGACATCGTGCTGGTGGTGCTCTCCCTGGCCTTCAACCTGGTGCTGGCGCCGCTGGGGGACAACTTCGCCGTGCGCACCCTGGCCAACACCGTGTTCCTGGGGGTGCTGCTGCTGGTGCTGTTCGCCGTGGTGGAGTGCGTGCGCGGCAAGGAGCCCGACATCCCCACCCTGTCCGAGGCTGTGCGCATGCAGCTGTAGGGTGGTCAATCCGTCGCTGGCAACCCGCCAGCCACCGCCCCGTCCGGGGTCCACGTCGGATCGCGCAAGCCATGTCGCAGCCTTATTACGAAACGATGTACATCCTTCGTCCGGACATTCCGGAGGAGGAGGTCGAAACCCATGTGTCCAAGTACCGCGATCTGGTGAGTGAAGCCGGTGCCGAGGTGCTCGATTGCCAGATGCGCGGCAAGCGCCGCCTGGCCTATCCGATCGCCAAGCACAAGGAAGGCATCTACGTGCAGCTCTCCCACAACGGTGACGGCCAGCAGGTGGCCAGCCTCGAGCGCGCGATGCGCCTGAGCGAGGACGTGATCCGCTACCTCACCGTCAAGCAGGACGGCCCCGTGCCGACACCCCGCACCGGCCCGGTCCCCCAGGGCAGCAGCGACGCTGCCGCCCTGCAGACCACCGAAGCCTGATCGCAGGCCCCGACTGGCAGCAGCCAGGCTTGATCCCGGCAGACCCTGTCCCTAGGGTTCTGCCGGGATTTTGTTTGTGGCGTCCTCGATGACGGAATGCCAGGCGCAGCTGGCCGCAGCCCAGGAGCAGCTGGCCCAGCTGGATGCCCTGCTGCGGGAGCTGCCGGAGATCTTTGAACGCAAGTTCCAGCAGCGCCTGCAGCCGGTGCTGGAACGCCAGGCGCAGCTGCTGGAGGACAACCGGCAGCTGCGCCAGCAGCTGCATCAGCTCACGGCGCCGGCGGCCGACTTGCGCCGCCTGCCCCCCCAGGACGACCGGGCCGCCTGAGTGGTGGCCGGCGTTCCTGAAGCCCCTCGGCGGCTCAGCGCTGGCTGGCCGCCCAGAGACGGGTGGGCAGACCCCACACATAGATGAACCCCTCGGCGGCGCGGTGATCGAAGCGATCGCCGGCGTCGTAGGTGGCCATGTCGGGCACGTAGAGGCTGTTGGCGCTGCTGCGGCCCACCACGGTGGCGTTGCCCTTGTGCAGCTTCACCTTCACGGTGCCGTTCACCGTGCGCTGGGTGCGCTCGATGAAGCCATCGAGGGCGTCCTTCAGGGGGCCATACCAGAGGCCCTGATACACCTGATCGGCCCACTGCTGCTCGAGCTGGCGCTTGCTGCGCAGCACATCGGCCGCCAGGGTGAGGCTCTCCAGCTCCTGGTGGGAGCGGATCAGCAGCAACAGGCCGGGCACCTCATAGATCTCGCGACTCTTGATGCCCACCACCCGGTTCTCGATCATGTCGAGCCGGCCGAAGCCATGGCGGCCGGCCAGTGCATTGGCCTGACGGATCAGATTCACCGGATC
>JBJTHL010000181.1:0-2756 GCA_046094445.1 Vulcanococcus sp. | reverse complement strand
CAGTTCGCCCTGCGGGCCATTCCGCTGGGGGGGTACGTGGCCTTCCCCGACGACGACGAGGACAGCCCGATCCCGGCCGACGACCCAGACCTGCTGCGCAATCGGCCGCTACCGCAGCGGGCACTGGTGATTGCCGCGGGTGTGCTGGCCAACCTGCTGCTGGCCTGGACCGTGCTCGTGGCCCAGGGGGTCGTGGTGGGCATCCCGGCCGGCTTCAGCGCCACACCGGGCGTTCTGGTGGCGGGCGTGCAGGGCGGCCAGGCCGCCGCCGCGGCTGGATTACAGGCCGGTGATCGCATCCTGGCGGTGGATGGCCGCGACCTGGGGGGCGGTCAGAGCGCCGTGGCCGCCCTGGTTCAGCGCGTGAAAAGCGCGCCGGAGCAGACCCTGCGCCTGCTGGCCGAGCGCCAGGGCCGGCCCCTGGAACTGCGCCTCACCCCAGCCGACCTGGGCGGCATCGGCCGCATCGGCGCCCAGCTCCAGCCCAGCGGCAGCGAGGCCTACCGCCAGGCCCACAATCCGCTGGAGATCCTGCGACAGGCCAACCGCGAGTTCAGCAGCCTCACCCGCCGCACCGTGGAGGGCTTCGCCAGCCTGATCACCCACTTCGGCGAAACCGCCGGCCAGGTGTCGGGGCCGGTGAAGATCGTGGAGATGGGCGCCTCTCTGGCCCGCCAGGGCGGCAGCAGCCTGTTCCTGTACACGGCCCTGATCTCGATCAACCTGGCGGTGCTCAACGCCCTGCCCCTGCCCCTGCTCGATGGCGGCCAGTTCCTGCTCCTGCTGATCGAAGGTCTGCGGGGTCGCCCGCTGCCGCAGAAGCTGCAGATGGCGTTCATGCAATCGGGGTTTGTGTTCCTGGTGGGCCTCAGCCTGGTGCTGATCGTGAAGGACACCAGCCAGCTGCAGGCCGTGCAGCAGCTGCTCAACCGCTGAGGGCCTGCGACGGGGTAGGCTGATCTATCACCGCAATTCCGAGATTCCGGCCGCATGGCGAAGAAGTCGATGATCGCGCGCGACATCAAGCGCCAGAAGCTCGTGGAGCGCTACGCCGCCAAGCGCGCCGCTCTGATTGCTGCCTTCGAAGCGGCTGCCGACCCGATGGAGCGGCTGGAGATCCACCGCAAAATCCAGGGCCTGCCCCGCAACAGCGCCAAGGTGCGCCTGCGCAACCGCTGCTGGGCCACCGGCAAGCCCCGTGGTGTGTATCGCGATTTCGGCCTGTGCCGCAACCAACTGCGCGAGCGCGCCCACAAAGGGGAGCTGCCGGGCGTGGTCAAGTCGTCCTGGTGAGAGGCGCGGTTGGCTGAAGCCAACCCACTCCATACAGCCGAGGCGTCCGATTGGGCGCCTTTTTTCATGCCGCATCGCCGGCGTCGCAGCGCGACGTCGGCCTTGGAAGAGCAGCCGTTTCGAAAAACTTTGCGGGGGTACGCCGCACCCGATCTACGCCGGATGCGACAATGCCACTTGACAACAAAAGGACATAAGCCCAAGTGCAAGGTCACACGCAGTCGATCTCCTTCGATGGTCGGGAGATCCGGCTGACCACCGGTCGGTTTGCCCCCCAGGCCGGGGGCTCGGTGTTGGTTGAGTGCGGCGATACGTCGGTTCTGGTGACAGCCACCCGCTCCGGCGGCCGTGAAGGCATCGATTTTCTGCCCCTGATCTGCGACTACGAAGAGCGGTTGTATGCAGCCGGGCGCATCCCCGGCAGCTTCATGCGGCGGGAGAGCCGTCCCCCCGAACGGGCCACCCTGATCGCCCGCCTGATCGATCGCCCGATGCGGCCGCTGTTCCCCGGCTGGATGCGCGACGACCTGCAGATCGTGGCCACCTGCCTATCGCTGGATGAGCGGGTTCCGCCCGATGTGCACGCCGTGACCGGCGCCTCGCTGGCCACCCTGCTGGCCAAGATCCCCTTCCAAGGCCCGATGGCGGCGGTGCGGGTGGGCCTGCTGGGCGACGACTTCGTGCTGAACCCCAGCTACCGCGAAATTGAACGCTCCGACCTTGATCTGGTGGTGGCTGGCACTCCCGAAGGGGTGATCATGGTGGAAGCCGGGGCCAACCAGCTTCCCGAGCAAGATGTGATCGAAGCGATCGACTTCGGCTACGAAGCGGTGTGCGAACTGATCAAGGCCCAACAGGCTCTGCTTAAGGAACTCGGCATCGAGCAGGTGATTCCTGAGGCCCGCAGCGAGGACGACACCCTGCCCAAGTTCCTGGAACAGGAATGTGGCAAGGGCATCGGTGATGTGCTCAAGCAGTTCAGCCAGACCAAGGGCGAGCGCGACGAAAAGCTCGATGCCATCAAGGCCGAGGTAGCCGAAAAGATCCACAGCCTCAAGGACGACGACGCCATCAAGGTGGCCGTGAGCAGCAACGGCAAGGCCCTGGGTAACACCTACAAGGCGCTTACCAAGAAGTTGATGCGCGATCAGATCATCCAGGAGGGCGTGCGCGTCGACGGCCGCAAGCTCGACCAGGTGCGCCCGATCAGCGCTGCCGCCGGTGTGCTCCCCAAGCGCGTGCATGGCTCGGCCCTGTTCCAGCGCGGCCTCACCCAGGTGCTCTCCTGCGCCACCCTCGGCACCCCGAGCGACGCCCAGGAAATGGACGACCTCAACCCGTCCACCGAGAAGACCTACCTGCACCACTACAACTTCCCGCCCTACTCCACCGGCGAAACCAAGCCGATGCGCAGCCCCGGCCGCCGCGAGATCGGCCACGGCGCCCTGGCGGAGCGGGCCCTG
>JBJTHL010000180.1:0-6438 GCA_046094445.1 Vulcanococcus sp. | reverse complement strand
GCACGAGGCCCAGCTGCTCAGCGGTGTGCGGATCGATTCCGCCAGCGATGTGGAACAGGCCGCCGCTCGGCTGCTGGAGCTGGGGCCGGCCGCGGTGTTGATCAAGGGTGGCGGGCGCCCGGAGCTGCGCGGCCGCGATCTCCTGCTGCAGCGCGATCAGCCCGGGCAGTGGCTCAGCCACACCCCGATCGATACACCCCACACCCACGGCAGCGGCTGCACCCTCGGCGCCGCCATCACCGCCTGTCGGGCCCGCGGCCTGCCGTTGCCGGAGGCTGTGGAGGCGGCCAAGCGCTATGTGGAGGCCGGCTTGCGCGAGGCCCTGGCGATCGGTGCCGGCCAGGGGCCGCTCTGCCACTGGCAGGGGGCGCTCAATCGCCGTTGAGAGTTCCCAGCAGCACCAGTTCCTGCACCCGGGCGTTGCCGATCGCCAGGGTCTGGCCGGCGCCGCGGTCGTCCTCGCTGGCCAGATCGCTGCAGGCCAGGCGGCTGTTGCGGCCATCGCTCAGCAGCAGGGCCGCCAGGTTGGCGTCGCCAGCCCGGAGATCCACCAGCTGATCGCCGCGGTCCTGGAAGCGCAGGCCGATCTGGCCCAGGTCGCCCCGCTGGCAGCGGCGCAGGCTGGCCACCGCCAGGCGCTTCAGCTGGCCGCCGGCCGTGGCCAGCAGCACGCTGCCCTCCCCCGTGCAGCCGGCGGCACCCACCACCGCTTCGCCGGGCAGCAGCCGCAGCAGCACCGGCCCCTGGGCGTTGCGGCCCATCACCGGCAGGTTGGCTTCATTCACCGCCAGCCGGATCAGGCGGCCGGTGCTGCTGGCCACCACCAGCTCCTCGCCCTCGCGGCAGGTCACCACCCGCTGCAGCGTCACGCCGTCCTTCAGCTTCAGCACCGAGGCGGCCCGGCCCGAGAGCTCCTGGAATTCCTCCAGCGCCAGCCGCTTGAAGCGGCCATCGCTGCTCAGCAGCCCCACGCTCACACCGGCCCCCTGGCCCGCCGGCGGCAGCGGCAGCAGCTGCACCACCCGTTCGCCGCTCATGCCATCGGGCAGGAACTTCTCCAGGGGCCCCGGCTGCTGGCCGGCGAATTCCCAGCGCAGCAGCGCCACCCGGCCCGCATCGGTGAAGGCCAGCACCGCCGGCTGGGCGCTCACCGGCAGGATCAGCCGCGCCGGGGCCGGGTTGTCGCCCAGGGGCGCCGGTACCTCCAGGTGCAGCCGCCCCAGCAGCTGCGGCCCCACCACCTTCACCTGGCCATCGGCCTGGATCAGCAGCCGCCCATCGCTGGCCAGCGCCTCCAACGCCCGCTGCCGCTGCAGTTCGGTGTTCGGCCGCTGGGCCGCCGTGCGCTGGGCCACCAGCTCATCGCCGCCCTCCACCAGCCGCGTGCGCCGCGGCGTGGCATAGCGCTTCTTGAGCGCCTTGAACTCCGCCACCATCGTGTCCAGCAGCGCCGGCCGCTCATCCAGCAGGTGCCGCAGGCGCGTGCGCTCCTGGCGCAGATCATCGGCCTCCTTGCGCAGGCTTTCCTGCTCCAGGCCCGTGAGCCGCCGCAGCGGCATCGCCAGCACCGCATCGGCCTGGCGTTCACTCAGATCCAGCTGCACCTGCAGGCTGGCGCGGGCACTGGCGGCATCGGGGGCCGCCGTGATCAGGGCGATCACCCGTTGCAGGGCATTCAGCGCCTTGATCAGACCCTCCACCACCTCCAGCCGGTCTTCCGCCCGCTTGAGCGCATGGCGGGTGCGGCGGATGATCGTGAGCTCGCGGTATTCCAGGAATTCCTGCAGCAGCTCCCGCAGGCTCAGCTGCACCGGTTTGCCGCCCACCAGGGCCAGCAGGATGGCGCCGTAGTTGCTCTGCAGCGCCGTGCGCCGCTGCAGCTCCGCCAGCACCGCCTCCGGGTTGGCATCACGGCGCAGTTCCACCACCACGCGCATGCCCTCGCGATCGCTCTCATCGCGGATGTCGGCGATGCCGGTGATCTTGCCCTCGTTCACCTGCTCCGCCAGCTTCTCGATCCAGCCCGCCTTGCTCAGCTGATACGGCAGCTCGGTGATCACCACGGCGCCGCGCTTGTGGCGGCCCTTGCCCGGCTGGATCTCCTCGATGTGGGCCACGCCCCGCATCGGGATGCTGCCGCGGCCGCAGAGATACGTGTCGCGCACGCCGCTGCCGATCAGCACTTCGCCGCCGGTGGGGAAGTCGGGCCCGGGCACCAGCTCCAGCAGTTTCTCGTCGCTCAGCTCCGGCTTGCGGATCAGGGCGATCAGCGCCTCCACCACCTCCCCCAGGTTGTGGGGCGGGATGTTGGTGGCCATGCCCACGGCGATGCCGGTGCAGCCGTTGAGGATCAGGAACGGCAGCTGGGCCGGCAGCACCGTGGGCTCCTGCTGGGAGCCATCGAAGTTCGGCGCGAAATCAACCGTGTCGTTGCCGATTTCATCGAGCATCGCCTCGTTGGCGATCGGTGCCAGCCGCGTTTCCGTGTACCGCATGGCCGCCGGCGGGTCGTCGTCCACCGAGCCGAAGTTGCCGTGGCCATCCAGCAGCGGGTTGCGGCTGGCGAAGGTCTGCACCAGCCGCACCAGGGCGTCGTACACCGCCTGATCGCCGTGCGGGTGGTACTTGCCGAGCACGTCGCCCACCACGCGGGCGCACTTGCGGTAGGGCCGATCCGGGGTGAGCCCCAGCTCGTGCATCGCGTAGAGGATCCGCCGCTGCACCGGCTTGAGGCCATCGCGGGCATCGGGCAGGGCCCGGCCCACGATCACGCTCATGGCGTACTCGAGATACGAGCGCTGCATCTCCTGATGCAGCTCGATCGGCTGGATGCGGCGCTCGTCCGCCGGATCCGGCAGCGGCTGGTCGGGGCGCGCCTTGGGCATCCGTTGCTGCGGCCGGGGGCTGGAAAGTGGCGCTCAGCCTACCGATGGCGTCCAGAGCGGCAGCGCGGTGCGCCTTAATCCCCCTGGTCGGCGCTGCCGCCGGCATTGGCCTGCGCCCGCTCCACATCCGCCTTCAGCACCGGCTGCGTCAGCAGCGTGGCCGTGGCGGTTCGCAGCCGGCTGCCCCACAGCTGCTCCTTCTGGTAGCTGGCCAGCACGTAGTTCGGGTCGGCGGCCAGGGCCTGGTGGGCCAGTTCCACGCTCTCGCTGTTGCCGGGTTTCTCGCTGTTCAGCGCCGCCGCCAGGGCCAGCATCGGTTCGGAAGCCCGGGGGCTGATCGCCAGCACCCGCCGCCAGCGCTTGATCGCTTCGCCGGTGCTGCCCTGCTCGAACAGCACCAGCGCCTGGTTGTTGATCGCCTCCCAGAAGCCCTTGCGCAGGGCGGCGGCCCGCTCGAAATGGGCCAGGGCTTCACCGCTGCGGCCCATCAGGATGTGGGCATTGCCCAGATCGAAGTAGGCGCCGGCGTTGTTGTTGTCGAGCTTCAGGCCCTGGCGGATCAGCTCGGCCCCCTTGGCCGGGTCATTGCCCTTCAGGGCCAAGGACCCCTGGGCGAACAGGATGCCCGGGTTGCGCGGATCCAGGTTGCGGGCCTTCTCCAGTGCCTTGGCGGCGTCCTTGTCGTGCCCGCTGCGCAGCTGCGCCTCCGCCAGCAGCACCCAGCCGCGCGGATCCTCCGGGATCAGCTGCACGGTGAGCGCCGCCAGCGCCGCCGCCTCCTCCGCCTGCCCCATGCGCAGCAGCCGCGTGGCCGCCTGGGCGATGCCGATGCCGGCCCCCTCCAGGCTCGCGGGGCTCGGCACCAGCACGTAGGGCACCAGCGCCCGCGCCGGTTGCGGCGCCGCCAGCAGCAGGCTGCCGAGCATCAGTGGGGCTGCCGCCAGACACCGCAACCAGCGCGCAGCCATCCCTGGGCTCCAAGTGCCCGCAGCGTAGGCAGCGGCGACGATCCTGCCGGCATCCGCGCCTGCCGATTCAGCCCTGGCCGCTGGCGGCGCGGATGTTGCGCCGCCACTGGGCCGGCTTGATCCGCCGCAGCGCCGAAGCCCGCAGCCGCGCATCCCACTCCCCATCGCTCCAGCCCAGCGCCTGCTCCGCCTGCAGATCCAGCCACCAGGGCCGCGGTTGCACCTCCGGATCGGTGCTGCTGATCCGGGGCTCGCGGTTCCAGGGGCACACGTCCTGGCAGATGTCGCAGCCGGCCACCCAGCCCTCCAGGGCGCCGCCGATCGCCGGCGGCAAGGCCTCCGCCCGGTTCTCGATCGTGTGGAAGGCGATGCAGCGGCGGGCATCCACCACGAAGGGTTCGGTGATGGCGCCGGTGGGGCAGGCGCTGATGCAGGCGCTGCAGGCGCCGCAGGCCGCCACCGCCGGTGCATCCGCCGGCAGCTCCAGATCGCTCAGCAGGTGCCCGATCAGCAGCCAGGAGCCCCAGCGCCGCCCGGCGATCAGGTTGCCGTGCTTGCCGATCCAGCCCAGGCCCGCCTCTTCCGCCCACGCCTTATCGAGCAGCGGTGCGCTGTCCACACAGGCCCGCCAGCGCACCCCCGGCACTTGCCACTCCAGCCAGCGGCCCAGGGCCCGCAGCCGGCCATCGATCACGCGGTGGTAATCGCGCCCCCAGCCGTAGCGCGCCACCTTCAGGCTGCCCGGCGCCCGCGCGCTGTTCACGTAGTAGTTGAGCCCCACCGCCACCAGGCTGCGCACCCCCGGCAGCAGCTGCTCCACCGCCCGCCGCCGCGGGTCGGCCATCCAGGCCATATCCGCCTGGTAGCCCGCCGCCAGCCAGCGCTCCAGGGCGGCGGTGCGCAGCCGCAGCCGCGGGCTGCCGGCGGCATGGGCGATGCCCACCGCCGCGAACCCCAGCCGCCGCGCCTCGGTTTTCAGGGCGCTGGCCAGGGCCGTTGGGTTGGGATTGCCCATCCGCTCATCGCCCCTACGATTGCACGATTGCCTGCCATTCCACTGTGAGCCCTGTCTCCACCAGCCGCTTCGCTGAACTCTCCCGCTGGCTCGGGCTCACGCTGGTGGTGCTGCTGGGCCTGCAGCTGCTGGCGGTGCTGGCGGTGAACGGCTGGGGCGAGCAGAGCTTTCAGCAGCTGGTGGCCAGCACCCTGGTGAGCCAGTCGCCGATGGCCTTCGCCGGCTTGCTGCTGATGCTGATCGGCGCCCGCCTCGAAGACCCCCGGGCCCAGCGCACCCCCCAGCACTGGGTGGTGGCGGTGCTCAGCGGCCTGCTGGCCCTGGCCCTGCTGGTGGCCATTCCCGTGGGCATTGAGGCCGATACCACCCTCACCAATCAGGCCAACCAGGCCCTGCTGGCGCAGCAGGGGCAGCTGGCCATGGCCCGCACCCAGATGCAGAACCCCCAGGTGCTGGAGCAGGTGATCGCCCAGGGTGAGCGCGCCGGCCAGATCCCCGCCACCGCCAGCGAAGCCGACAAGCAGAAGGCCGCGCAGTCGTTCATGGATCGCCAGCTGCAGCAGGCCGAGGGCCAGCTCAAGCAGGCCGAGCGCAGCCGGGATCTGGCCAGCAATCAGCGCCGCATCGGCAGCACCGGCGGCGCGATCGTGCTGGTGGTGGCCTTCGCTCTCCTGGCCATGGCAGCCGTCCTGTGAGGGCGGCTGGCTAAGTTGCGGGTTGCCCCCAGACACCGGATCTGCCGGTCCACCGTTGGTGCAGTCCAACCCCAGACCTGATCAGCCGCTGGGTGACCGCCTCCAGCAGGACCTCAAGAACGACCTGATCGCCGGCCTGCTGGTGGTGATCCCGCTCGCCACCACGATCTGGCTGGCCACCACGGTGAGCCGCTTCGTGCTGGCGTTCCTCACCTCGATCCCCAAGCAGCTCAACCCGTTCAACACCCTCAACCCCCTGCTCCAGGAGCTGATCAACCTGGGGCTGGGGCTGCTGGTGCCGCTGCTGGCGATCCTGCTGATCGGCCTGATGGCGCGCAACATCGTGGGCCGCTGGCTGCTGGAGTTCGGCGAGGGCACGCTGCAGCGCATCCCCGTGGCCGGCAGCGTCTACAAGACGCTCAAGCAGCTGCTGGAAACCTTCCTGCGCGATAACTCCAGCCGCTTCCGCCGCGTGGTGCTGGTGGAGTACCCCCGCGAGGGGCTCTATGCCCTGGGGTTCGTCACCGGCGTGCTGGGGGCCAGCCTGTCGGCCGGCTTCGACAAGCCGATGCTGAGCGTGTTCATCCCCACCGCCCCCAATCCCACCACCGGCTGGTATGCCGTGGTGCCCGAGGGGTCTGTGCGCGATCTCGACCTCTCCGTGGAGGATGCCTTCCGCACGATCATCTCGGCGGGGATCGTGAATCCCGATGAGCGGGAGGCACCCTCCAACCGCAGTTTCTCCAGCCTGCTCGCCCAGCTGCGCGCGCCGGCCTATTCCTCCCTTCCCACCAACAAGGCCTGATGCAGAGCCGCACCGTCGCCCGTGAACTGGCCCTGTTGATGCTCGGCCAGGTGAACGACCGTCCGGCCGG
>JBJTHL010000179.1:0-11404 GCA_046094445.1 Vulcanococcus sp. | reverse complement strand
CTGCTGTCCCTGGGCGGGATCCCGCCGATGATCGGCTTCTTCGGCAAGATCTATCTCTTCTTCGCCGGCTGGGCTGATCACCAGTACCTGCTCGTGGTGGTCGGCCTGCTCACCTCTGTGGTTTCGATCTACTACTACATCTCCGTCATCAAGATGATGGTGGTGAAGGAGCCTCAGGAAGCCTCCGACGTTGTCAAGGCCTATCCAGCCGTCACCTGGAATGTGGCCGGCCTTCCCCCGCTGAGGGCCGCACTGGTTTCGTGCGTGGTGGTGACCGCCATCGGCGGCATCCTGTCCAACCCGCTGTTCACCTGGGCCAGCGGTGCCGTGGCCGGCACACCGATGCTGCAGAAGGCCCTGGCCGCCGCAGTGGCGGTCACGCCGATCGGCTGAGCGGATGCCGGTCGTCGCTGAGCTGGATCACGTCGCCAAGGTCTACGGCAGCGGCGAATCGGCCGTGGCCGCCCTCAATGACCTGTGCATGCAGGTGCGCCAGGGGGACTACCTGGCCGTGATGGGCACCTCTGGCTCCGGCAAGAGCACGGCGATGAACATCCTCGGCTGTCTCGATCGGCCGACCAGCGGCAGCTACCGGCTCAACGGCCAGCCGGTGGAACACCTGAGCGACGACGCCCTCGCGGACCTGCGCAACCGCGAGCTCGGCTTCGTGTTCCAGCAGTTCCACCTGCTGCAGGAGCTCACGGCCCTCGAGAACGTGATGCTGCCGATGGTCTACGCCGGCGTGCCGCCAGAGGAGCGCCGCCAGCGTGCCCTGGCTGCCCTGGAGCGTGTGGGACTGGCGGCCCGGGTGAACAACCGCCCCAACCAGCTCTCCGGTGGGCAGCAGCAGCGGGTGGCCGTGGCCCGGGCGATCATCAACCAGCCCAAGCTGCTGCTGGCCGACGAACCCACCGGCGCCCTCGACTCCCGCACCAGCGCCGAGGTTCTCGATCTGTTCGACGAGCTGCACCGCGAGCAGGGCATGACGATCCTGCTGGTGACCCACGAACACGATGTGGCCGAGCGGGCCGAGCGCGTGGTCCACTTCCACGACGGCCGTCTGGTGGAGAGCGGCGCCGGCTCGCAGGTCTGAGGGCTGAGACGCCCTCAGCTGCGGGGGCGCTCCAGGGCCGCCAGCAGCTGACCCATCAGCACGGCGATCGCATCCTGCCCCTTGAGGCCCGAGCCGGGATCCAGCTCGCCGGGGTCCACCGCCACCCAGCCGCCGTCGCCGGGCTGGCGCAGCTCGAAATGCAGGTGGGGCCCGGTGCTGAGCCCGGTGCTGCCAACGCGGCCCACCACCTCACCCTGGCGGACCCACTCGCCGGCCTTCACATAGAGCTCGGAGAGGTGGCCGTAGAGGGTGCGGCGCAGGGGCCGCTGGTGCTCGATCTCCACCGCCAGGCCGTACCCACCGGCCAGGCCGCTGCTCACCACGCGGCCGGAGAGAGCCGCCACCACCGGCGTGCCTTCCGGGGCAGCCAGATCCTCGCCGGCATGCATCCGCCAGATGCCCAGCAGCGGATGCAGGCGCCAGCCGAAGCCGCTGCTCGGTACC
Source organism: Vulcanococcus sp. (assembly GCA_046094445.1). Classification (GTDB taxonomy): domain Bacteria; phylum Cyanobacteriota; class Cyanobacteriia; order PCC-6307; family Cyanobiaceae; genus Vulcanococcus. The sequence goes on along the minus strand of JBJTHL010000179.1, from coordinate 9,846 downwards.
GCGGCACCGATGATCGGCAGCAACAGCCGGCGATTGCCGTTGCCGAGGATCGGGGCCGGCCGCGGCGTCACCCGGAACACGCTGGCCAGGTTGAAGCTGCCGCCCTCACCGGCCAGCAGCGCCGACACCGGCACCGTGAGCGGCGGCAGAGGCAGGCCATCGGCGCCGAGGCGCGCACCGCCGCCGATCAGCGGATCGGTGGCACTGCCGCCGTTCTGACGGCGGCCCCAGCGGATCGCCACGCCGCCGTGACATTCCTGGGCGGACAGGGCACCACTGCGACAAGCCTTCTGAAAGGCACCCACATCCAGGGGCTGCGGGCCGCCACCACCGCGAATCAGGTTGCGCTCGCCGGGGGTCACCACCCCCTGGCGCACCAGCTCATCGAGCGACTGATCAAAGCGCTGGGGTGGGGGGGCAGCCCCGAGCTGGGCCGGATCCGGACGCAGCGGCGCCGAAACGGGCGCGGAGACTGGCCGCGGCAGGGCCGGTGGAAGGGCCACCGGTGGGTTCGGAGCCGTGGTGGGCGCCGGCAACTGCGGCTCCAGCGGTGCCTCGGGCTGCAGCTGGGCCCAGGCCAGCCCCCCCGCGAACAGCGGAGCAGCGCCGACGAGCAACTTCAGCAGGGGGCGTGAGAGCACGGCGGAGCGCAGCGGCAACACAGGCAGGCGCCCGACTCTAGAAATCCCGCCGCAACTCCACCAGCTGCATGCCCCGGCGCAGCCGCAGACCACCGTCGAGAGCCAGCCCCTCCACCTCCCAGCTCTCCCCCGCGTGCCGATGCGGTGCACGCCAGAGCCGGCACTCCGCCTGGCGGCGCACGAGCTCGGCCTGGACGGAGGCGGCCACCGCCCACTCCAGGCTGCGCAGCACCAGGGCCGCCAGCGGCACCGAGCCAGCCAACGGGTGACAGCGCCGAGCAGCCCCGATCCGAGGCGCTCTCGTGGCTTCCCGCAAGCCATCCAGCACGGCGATCGCGCCCGGCGGAACCCGGTTCAGCCCATTGAGGCCCACGCCCACCCGGCAGCCCTGCAGCCGCCCACCGCGCCAACGCAGCCGCGGCAGGATCCCCGCCAGCTTGCGACCGTTCAGGAGCAGATCATTCGGCCACTTGATCTGCGGCCACAGACCCAGGGCCTCCAGCTGAAGGCACAACGCCAGGCTGAAGGCGAGTGCCGGTGCCGCCAGGCTGGTGCCAGGGTCGCCGGTAACGCCGACGCCCCCCCAGGGCAGGGCGGCGCTGAGCCAGACACCCCCCAGCGGCGACTGCCACACCCTCCCCTGCTGACCATGCCCCCGGGTCTGGCGGCGCGCGATCACTGCCAAGGGTGCCCGGCGGCCCGCCGCGAGGAGCCGATCCAGCTCCAGCTCCGTGCTTGCACACACCGGCCGCCAGCACAGCTGCCAAAGCAGGGGATCGGCCACATCGCCGGCGGGGGGGAGGCGCCGCAGGGCCGCCGCGACCGCCCCGGCACCGGCGCACCACGCCCCGCGGCCGGCAGCACCGTTCAAAGGCTGGACAGCCAGGGGGCCAGGCGAGCCGCCCCGGCCTCCAGCTCCTCAACGGGGTGGACCAGGGCCAGCCTGGCCCAGCCCTCGCCGCCGGCCCCGAAGCCGTTGCCGGGTGTGAGGCAGATGCCGGTGGCATCCAGCAACCGGGCGCAGAAGCCTTCGGAATCCACGCCCCGCTCCGCCGCCAGCGGCGGCAGCTGCAGCCAGAGGTAGAGGGCCATCGAGGGCAGGCGCACCGGCCAGCCGGCCCGCTCCAGGGCCGCCGCCATGCGGTCGCGCCGCTGGCGGTACACGGGCAGCAGGGTCTGCGCCCAGTCGGGCGTCTGCTCCAGGGCGGCGATCGCGCCGGCCTGGAGCGCCAGCGACTGATTGAAATCCACCACGCCCTTGAGCTGCCGCAAGGCCGTGATCAGCGGCTCGGCGCCGATGGCGAAGGCCAGGCGGTAGCCCCCCAGGCACCAGGCCTTGGAGAACGAGAAGAACTCAATGCCGCACTGGCGCCAGAGGGGCGAGCGCAGCAGGGCCGGCGCCTCGCCGTCCAGGGCCAGATCCACATAGGGGTTGTCGTGGGCGAGCACCACCGCGTGGCGCACGGCCCGCTCCGCGGCCGCCTCCAGCCAGGCCTGCTCACCGGTGGTGGCCGTGGGGTTGTGGGGGAACCCCAGCACCATCAGCTTCAGGGCCTCCCACTGACTGCCGCTGAGCTGGTCGAAATCGGGGGCGAAGCCCCGTTGCGGATCGAGGCGCAGGAACCGGGGCTGGGCCGAGGCGAGATGCAGCCCGCCGAGGTGGGAGGGGTAATAGGGATCCAGCAGCAGGGCCGCATCGCCAGGATTCAGCACGGCCAGCGGCAGGTGGGCCGTGCCCTCCTGGGATCCCACCAGCAGCAGCACCTCCCGATCCGCATCCACCGCCACACCGAAACGACGCTCAGCCCAGGCCGCGACCGCCTCACGGAACGGCCGGGTGGCCCCATGCAGGCAATAGGAGGCGCTGGCGGGAGTCCCGAGCTGGTTGCGGATCGCCGCGATCGCCGCTTGCGGCGGCTGCAGATCGGTGGAGCCCAGCGACAGATCCAGCAGCGGCGGCAGGCCCCTTGCGGCAGCCGTGGCCGCATAGGTCAGCTTGCGGCGGTCGTTGCGGGCAAACATGCCGCTGCCGAGCCGCTCAACCCGCTGCGACAGATGAAAGCAGCCGGCCTCAGAGATAGGCATCCAGGAAGGCCTTGAGCTGTGGCTTGGCCATGGCGCCCTCGTGGCGAGCCACCTCCTGACCGTCGCGGAACACGATCAGGGTGGGTAGGCCCTGGATCTGCAGGGCATCGCGGGTGGCCGGGTTGGGATCGGCCTCGAGCTTGCCCACGGCGAGACGGCCTTCGTAGTCGGCGGCGGCCCAATCCATCAGGGGCGCCATCAGCCGGCAGGGACCGCACCACGGTGCCCAGACATCCACCAGCACCGGCAGGCTCGCCTCCAGCACCTCCGCCTGGAAGTTCGCATCGGTGAGATGGGCGACGGAAACGGCGGCGCTCACGGTGATCTGGGATCGCTGACCGCGATTGTATGGAGACGGCGCGGCACCCTTGGGACCGGCGGGCGCCGCGCTCAGAGCTTGTCGATCGAGCGCTTCAGCTCCTCGAGCTCGGCATCCACCGCCTCCACCTTCACCGGCTGCACCGCACCAGCCGCTGCGGGCAGGGTGCCGGCCACGGGGGTGCCAGCCAGCTTGCCCTTGAGGGCAGCCAGTTCGTCCTCCACCTCCGGCGCCCCCTCCAGGGCAGCGAACTGACTCTCAAGATCGGCGCCGGCCAGCTCGGCCGCCGCCTGACTGCGGGCCTCGAGCGCCTGCACCTTCTCCTCCATCTGCTCAAAGGCCGCCATCGAGGAGTTGGTGCCGAGGCTGCCCACGGCGCTCTGCAGCTGCTCCTGGGCCTGGGCCGCCTGGGCCCGGGCCTTGAGCATGTCCTTCTTGGTTTTGGCCTCGGCGATCTTGCTTTCCAGCTTCACCAGGCTCTGCTTGAGCTGGTCCACCTGGCCCGCCTGGCTCTGCAGCTGGGTGTTGAGGGCGGCGGCCGTGTCGCTGCAGGTCTTGCGGCGGGTGAGGGCCTCGCGGGCCAGGTCCTCCTCGCCTTTCTTGAGGGCCAGTTCCGCCCGTTCGTACCAGGTGGCCGCCTGGGCCTCCGCCTGTTCGGCCTGGTTCTGAATGCGCTTCTGGCTGGCGATGGCGGTGGCCACGGCCTGGCGCAGCTTCACCAGGTCGGCCTGCATGTCGGCCACCGATTGATCCAGGATCTTGGCCGGATCCTCCGCCTTGCTCAGCACGGCATTGGCGTTGGCGCGCACCAGGCGGCTGAGCCGATCGAAGAAGCCCATGGGTGAGGGGTGGAGCAGGCCGACACTGCGCCAGAGGCTAGCCAGGGCAGCCGCATCCGGGCAGCGGGAGTGCCGCACCTCCCGTAGCGTGAGCCCATGGCCATCGCCCCTCGCAACCGCAGCCGTCGCCAGGGCGGCGTCACGGTGCTGCTACCGGCGGCAGCGGCGCCGGCCCAGGCCGTAGGCCCGCTGCTGGAGCAGCTGCAGCGCCAGTGGCAGGGGGATGGACACCTGGCGGCCCTGTGGCAGGCCTGGCCGCGCATCGCCGGTCCGCAACTGGCCCAGCACTGCCGGCCGCTGCGGCTGCAAAACGGCCGGCTCACGGTGGGCGCCAGCCACCCGCAATGGCTGCAGGCCCTGCGCTACAGCCGCCACCAGCTGCTGGCGGCGCTGCGGGCGGCCGGGTTCGCCCTGCACGACCTGCAGATCCAGCAGCACCAGGCCCCGCCGCTGCCGCCGCCGGCCTCGGAGCTGGAACAGGCCAGCTGGCAGCAGCACCCCTGCCGCGTGGACGTGCACGGCATGGGCAACTGCGGCCGCTGCCAGCGGCCGGCACCGGCCGGCGAACTGCAGCGCTGGGGCCATTGCAGCTTCTGCCAGCGGGAGCGGATGGCCGCCGGCGCCTCGCCTCAGTAGCGCTCGGGCCGGGGGCGCTGCCAATCGGGGCTGGCCCCACCACTCTGCTGCAGCTGCCGGGCGCGCCCCTGCAGATCCAGGCGCTGCAGGCGCCAGAGTTCATAGAGGCCGGCGGCGGCCAGGCGCTGGTGGGGCAGGCCCCGCCAGTGGGGCAGCTGGGCGGTGCGCTGATCGATCACCACCAGCACCGTGGCGCCGGGCTGCACCGGGCTCGGCCGCAGGCCGCGGCGCCACTCGCGGGCCAGGCGATCGTTGAGGTTGAGCAGGCCGCTGGGCTCCAGGCCCTCGAACAGCACCACCTGGCGGCTGTAGTAGTGCAGCGAGGGCTTGAGGATGCCCACCATCGCCAGTGGTTCGGCGCTGCGGCGCTGGGCCATCACGGCGGCGGCGATCCGCCGCACCGGCACCTGGCGCTGCCGATCACCGAGGGCCACCAGCGGTTGCAGGGCCGTCACGGCGAACAGCACCAGGGCCAACTGCTGCGCCGGCAGCCAGGCGGCGCCCCAGCGGCCGGGAGGCCACCAGAGCCCCAGGCCCAGGGCCAGGGCCAGGGCAAAACAGGCGGCGGCCCGCAGCACCAGGCCGCTGGCCAGCAGCTCCGCCGGCAGCCCGGGCAGCTCCGGCTCCTGGATCAGGGGAATCCAGGCGGGAGACGCCGCCAGGCCGGCGCAGAGCAGGGCCACAAGAGCCAGGGTGGCGAGCCGCCAGACCCGCGGGCGAGGCAGCTGCTGGGCGGCCCAGGCGATCAGCACGCCGGCGGCCGGCGTGGCCGGCAGCCAGTAGCTGGGCAGCTTGGTGGCGGCGGCGGTGAAGAACAGCAGCACCGCCAGCAGCCAGCAGGCGGCAAACAGCGGCAGGGATTGGCCGGCGGCGCGCTCACCACGGGGCTGGCGCAGGGCCTGCAGCAGGCCCGCCAGCAGCAGCGGCGTGAACGGTAGCGAGGCCACCACCAGCACCGGCCCGAAGAACCACCAGGGCTGCAGGTGGTGATTCACCACGGCGGTGAAGCGCTGGAGGTTGTGGTAGCCGAAGAAGCTGTTGAAAAAGGGCCGCCCCTCCACCAGCAGCTCCAGCCCGTACCAGGGCAGGGCCACCGCGGCGGTGAGCAGCAGGCCGGGCCAGGGCCGCAGGCAGCGCCACAGGGCGGCAAGATCCCCCTGCCGCCAGGCGAACAGGGCCAGGGTGAGGGCCGCCAGCACCACGGCCACCGGCCCCTTGGCCAGCACCGCCAGGCCCAGCACCAGCCAGGCGGCCCAGGGGCGGCGGCTGCCGGCGGCATAGCCGCGCCAGAACAACAGCAGCGCCGCCGCCAGGGTGCCGCTGAACAGGGCATCGCTCACGGCGATGCGGCTCCAGAGCAGCACCAGCGGCGACAGGCCGAAGGCCAGGGCGGCCGCCAGGGCGGTGCAGGCCTGCTGGCGCGGCGTGGGCGCAGCGGCGAGGGCGCCCGGCTGCGGCCAGCGCAGCAGTGTGGCGGCCAGCAGCAGCATCACCGCCACACTGCTGAGGGCCGAGGGCAGCCGCGCCGCCCAGGTGCCCAGCGGATTCCACAGGGCCTGGCCGGGCAGCAGATAGCCGAGCCCCATCAGCCAGTACACGAGCGGCGGCTTGTCGTAGCGGGGCAGGCCGTTCACCCGCGGCGTCAGCCAGTCGCCGGTTTCGGCCATGGCCCGGGCAGCGGCGGCGAACAGGGGCGGCGTTTCATCCACCAGCCCTGTGCTGCCCAGGTGCCACACGAACAGGGCCAGGCCCAGCAGCGCCACCAGCAGCAGCAGCCGGCGCACCTGGCGCGCCGGCAAGCGCGCGGGGGAGGGATCGGATCGGGTGATGGCCACAGCTGCGGGAGCGTTCACGGAGCCTGGCCTCAGGGCCGCGACCCTACCGCTGCAGCCCGGCCTGGATCCAGGCCTCGATCCGACCGGCCAGGGCCTCCTGCGAGGCATGCTGCTCAGCCCAGCGGCGGCAGACCCGCCGATCCAGCTGGGCTGCCGCGGGCACAGCAGCAGCCAGGGCGCTGACGTCATCGGGCTCCACCAGGACCCCATTCACGCCGCTCTGCACCAGCTCGCCGGGGCCACCGCGGCGGTAGGCCACCACGGGCACACCGCAGGCCATCGCCTCCACCAGCACATTGCCGTAGGCCTCGTTCCACTTCGGGGTGTTGAGCAGAGCCCGGCAGCGGCCGAGCTGGGCCTGGAGCTCCGCCGTCGGCAAAAACCCTCTCCACTGCAGGGTTCCAGCCGGCACGGAGGCCTCCACGGCGGCCGCATAGGCGGGATCCTCCAGCAATCCCCACACCGCCAGGGGCCAACCCAGCTGCGCCGCCGCCGCCGCCGCATCTTCCAGCCCCTTCTCCGGGGCGATGCGCCCCACCCAACCCAGCAACGGTTCCGGATCAACACTCAGCTGGTAGCGAGCCAGATCAAACCCATTGCCCACCACCAGCGGTGGCTCGGGCAACGCAAAATCGGCCGCCTGAACGGCCGTATGAAAGGCCAGCCGCCGCTGGTCCCACACCGCCAGGTCGGCGATCACCTGATCCATGGCCTCACTCACCGAGCCCATGCTCACCAGGTGAAAGATCGGCAGGGGAGCGGTGGGCGTCAACCAGAAGGGCAGCCAGTCGTAGGCGAGGTTGAGCACGGCATCGAATCCGGCCGCCGGGCCCTCCGCCAGCACGCGCCGCCACAGATGGGCGAGCAGCGCATCGGCCGGCAGGCTGATCGGCGCCTGGCGCTGTTGATGCTGGGCGCTCAGCTGGGGCGTGCCGCTGCAGGTCCAGAGCGCAGCGGCACCACAGGACGGCGGTAGCCGCGATGCCTCCGCCGCCAGCACCGTGATCCCGTGCCCCCGCGCCAGCAGTCCTGCCACCAGGCCCACCAGGGTGACCTCCACCCCACCGCCACAGCCGCTACCCAGGGGCCCCAGGGGGGTGGACACCACGAGGAGCTTCACGGCAGCACCTCAGGAGCGGATCCAGGGCCGGATGCGGGGTGCCACAGCTCGGCGCGCCGGTTGATCAGCAGCACACTCACCAGGGCCAACGCCGTTCCCAGCCATTGCAGCGGCCGTAACCCTTCCTCCAGGAACACCACCCCGCAAAGCAGGGCAAACACCGGGGTGAGAAAGGTGAGCGAGGTGAAGCTGGTGAGATCACCGCGGTTGGCGAACCAGAAAAACAGGCCATAGGCCAGGGCACTGCCAAACAGCCCGGCGTAGGCCATCAGCCCCCATCCCAGGGCTCCCCAGGCAGGCCAGAGCTGAACCTGACCTGGATCCAACTGGGCAGCCATGGCAGAACCGGCCAGCAACGGGGCCGCGCCGATCACCATGTGCCACCCGGTGACCACCACCGGATCACTGTGGCGGCAGGCATAACGGCTGATCACGGTGCCCAGCGCCATGGCCAGCGCCGCTGCGAGCATCCACAGCTCGCCATGGCTCCAGGCCCGCTCGCCGATGGCCTCCGGCCCCATCAGCCACCAGTGGCGCAGCACCGCCGGCGGCAAACCCAGACCCAGGATCCCCAGAAACCCCAGCAGCAGCCCGAGCCAGCCCACCGGATTGATCGCCTCGGCGAACAGGCTGCGGGCCAGCAGGGCCACCAGCAACGGCTGCGAATCGATCAACACCGAGCCCAGTCCAGCCCCAGTGCCCCCCAGCCCCCGCGCCAGGCAACCCTGAAAGGCGGTGCCATCCACCAGGGCAAACAGCACCAGCCAGAGCCAATCGCGGCGGTCAACCCCCCAGCGGCCCCGCCACAACCGCGCGGCCGCCAGCAGCACAGCGCCGGCGGGCAGCAGTCGCAGCCAGGCGAGGGTGAGCGGGCCTGCACCATCCAGCAGGGGCTTCATGGCCGCCATCGCCGTGCCCCAGAGGGCAAACGGCAGCAGCATCAGCAGCCAGCGCAGCTTCACCGGCACGAGCCGCCATCAGTCACCTTTTTAAGATCCAGCCACTGCACACTGCATCGATGGCCTGGCCCTGGCGCCGAAAGTCCCGCCGCAAGCTGGCGCGCATCGCCATCGAGGGGCCCATCGCCGGCCCCACCCGCACCCGGGTGCTCAAGGCCCTGCGCGAGGTGGAACAGCGGGAATACCCCGCTCTGCTGCTGCGAATCGACAGCCCCGGCGGCACCGTGGGCGACAGCCAGGAGATCCATGCCGGCATCCGTCGCTTGCGGGAGAAGGGCTGCCGCGTGGTGGCCAGCTTCGGCAACATCTCCGCCTCCGGTGGCGTGTATGTGGGCGTGGCCGCCGAAACGATCGTGGCCAACCCCGGCAGCATCACCGGTTCGATCGGCGTGATCCTGCGCGGCAACAACCTCTCGCGGCTGCTGGAGCGGGTGGGCATCCAGTTCGAAACCGTGAAGAGCGGCCTCTACAAGGACATCCTCTCGCCCGACCGCGCCCTGACCGATGGCGAGCGCGAGCTGCTGCAGAGCCTGATCGATTCCAGCTACAGCCAATTCGTGGCCGCCGTGGCCGAGGGGCGCGGCCTCAGCGAGGAGGCGGTGCGGGGCTTCGCCGATGGCCGTGTGTTCAGTGGAGCCCAGGCCCAGGAGCACGGCCTGGTGGATGTGCTCGGCGATGAGGAGGCTGCCCGGCGCCTGGCCTGCGAGCTGGCCGAGCTGGATCCGGAGAAAACGCGGCCGATCACCGTTGGCCAGCCCAACCGCCGCCTCGCCGGGCTGATCCCCGGCCGCGCCCTGCTGGGCCGCCTGCTGGAGGCCTTCAGCCTCGAGCTGGCCTGGAGCGGCCAACCGCTGTGGCTGCACCGGCCATGAGCGCCGCCCCCCAGCTGCGGGCCCTGCGCGGTGCCACCACCGCCGGCGCCAACAGCGTCGATGCCATCGCCGACGCCGTCGGTGAACTGCTCGATGCCCTGGTGGAGCGCAACGGCCTGGAGGGAACGCAGCTGCTGTCGGTCACCTTCTCGGTGACGGCCGATCTCGATGCCTGCTTCCCCGCCGCCATCGCCCGCCGCCGCCCCGGCTGGGATGCGGTGGCCCTGCTCGATTGCCAGCAGATGGCCGTGGCCGGTGATCTGCCGCGCTGCATCCGCCTGCTGGCCCACGCCTGGCTGGCGGCCGATCGGCCGGTGCGCCACGCCTACCTGCGCGAGGCCGCCCGCCTGCGGCCGGATCTGGCGGATGCGGCCGGCTGAGTTGCAGCTGGTCACATCTGCCAGCTGCCCCGCCGGCCACCCGGGCCGGGGCCGGCCTCAGCCGCTGCCGAAAATCAACGCATCCGCCGGCCGCCGCGCCGCCAGCCAGGCGTGGGCCAGCAGGCGGATGCAGCGCGGCAGATCACCGGCCACGGCCATC
>JBJTHL010000178.1:0-12975 GCA_046094445.1 Vulcanococcus sp. | reverse complement strand
CTCCGGTTGCAGCCGGCCCGTGCGCAGGCGACCACTTTCGATGCCCACCTCCATGGCCAGCAGGCGGTAGGTGAGCTGCTCCTTGCTCATCTCCAGCGAGAACACGCACACCGGCAGGTTGTGCAGCTGGGCCACGTTCTTGGCCAGGTTGAGCGTGATCGCGGTTTTGCCCATGGCGGGCCGGCCGGCGATGATGATCAGGTCGCTGCGTTGCAGCCCCTGGGTCATGGCGTCCAGGTCGTAGAAGTTCACCGGGATGCCGGCCACGGCGGTTCCCAGAGAGCGGCTTTCGATCTCGTTGAAGGTGGCGGTGAGGATCTCGGCCGTGGGGGTCAGGCCGGTGCTCGGTTTCTCCTGGCTGATGGCAAAGATCTTCTGCTCGGCCTCATCGAGCACCTGCTCCATCGGCTTGCTCTGATCGAAGCCCAGGGCGATCACCTCGTTGCCGGAGCGGATCAGCTGGCGGCGCAGGTATTTGTCCATCACCAGGCGGGCCACCTGGTCGATCGAGGCGGTGGAGAGGGTGCGCTCCACCAGTTCCACCAGCCGGCCGCTGCCCCCCACCTTCTCCAGATGGCCGGTGTCCGCCAGCCAGGCGGTCATGGCGGTGAGATCGGTGGGTTTGCCCTGGCTGTGCAGCATCAGGGCGGTGCGATAGATCTCGCGGTGGGCCGAGAGGTAGAAGGCCTCCGGCTGCAGCACGTCGGCCACGCGGCCGATGGCGTCGGGGTCGAGCAGGATCCCGCCCAGCACGGCCTCCTCGGCCTCCAGGTTCTGGGGTGGCACGCCATCGGGCAGGGCTTCGAAGCGTGCGTCATCCCGGCCGCGGTTGCGGCCGCGGCCCTGGGCGGCCCCCTCGTCGGCCCCGGGCTCGGGCAGGGTGTTGCTCAACGGAACACTGACCATCGCCGGGGGCTGAAACGGGTGGGCGGAGCGGGTGTGGGGCCGCGCCATAGAAACGCCGCCAGTCCCGAGCGGGCCTGACGGCATTCGAGGCTTGCATTGTGGCCGCAACCCCGAGGCTGCGGCATCGGGATCAGTGGCTGACCACTTCCAGGTTGATCTCGGCGGTCACTTCAGGGTGAAGCTTCACCTGCACCTTGTAGCTGCCGGTGCGGTGGATTTCCGGCACGTTGATGTCGCGGCGGTCCACCTCTTTCTTGGTGGCGGCTTCGATGGCCTCAGCCACATCGCCGTTGGTCACGGTGCCGAACAGCACATCGTCGCCGCCGGTCTGCTTCTTGACGGTGAAGCGGCCGATCGTGTCGAGGGCGGTGCGGAAGGCCACGGCTTCGGCCTTGAGGGCGGCCTGGCGCTCGGCCTCCTTGGCGCGGCGGTGCTCCACCTGGCGCAGCACGGCGGGAGTCACCGGCACGGCCTTGCCCTGGGGCAGCAGGAAGTTGCGGGCGTAGCCGGGGGCGACATCCACCAGATCACCGTTCTTCCCAAGGCTGTAAACGTCCTCGCTGAGGACGACGGAGACGCGCTTGGCCATGGGAGCTCGAACGAACGATCAACGACTGGGCAGTCCAACAGCCTACGCCACGGCCTTGGAGCGCTGATCCCGGCGGGGCCCCATCGCCTCCCGCAGGGGCCGTGGCAGGCGCACCTGGGTGGCCAGCCCGAGGCGCTGCAGCAGGCGGATGTGCAGCCAGGTGAGGTCGGGCTCACGCCAGCCCCAGCCATGGCGGGCGGAGTGGGGATAGGCGTGGTGGGTGTTGTGCCAGCCCTCGCCGAAGGTCACGGCGGCCACCCAGGGGGGGGGGTGGGATTGATCGCCGCTTGCGTGGGGCGCGTAGCCCCAGCGGTGGGTGGCGGAATTCACCAGCCAGGTGGCGTGATACACGAGCACCAGCCGCAGCGGGATGCCCCAGAGCACCAGGGCCCAGCCGGCGGTGGCACTGCCGTGATCGAGTGCCGCGCCGATCCCGAACAGCAGGGCCGCCAGGGGCAGTTGCAGCAGCAGAAACCAGCGGTTCAGCCAGCGGTAGTAGGGATCGGCGGCCAGGTCGCCACTCAGGCGCGGCGCCGCGGCCAGGGCGGGGATGCCCTCCAGCATCCAACCCATATGGCTCCACCAGAAGCCGCGATGGCTGTTGTGATGATCAGGATCCGTATCAGAAAATTTATGGTGGTGGCGATGCAGGCCGGCCCAGGTGATCGGCCCCTGCTGGCAGCTGAGGGCGCCGCAGGTGGCCAGCACCCGCTCCAGCCAGCGGGGCACCCGGAAGGCCCGGTGGCTGAGCAACCGGTGGTAGCCGATGGTGACGCCCAGGCAGGCGGTGAGCCAGTAGAGCAGCACCAGGCTGGCCAGGGCCGGAACACTCCAGAAGCGGGGCAGCAGAGCCACCAGCGCCAGCGCGTGCAGGGCTGCCATGAACAGGAGCACGGGCCAGTCGCGCCGGCCTGGCGGCGTGAGGGGCTGCTGGAACCCGTCTCGGTCGCTCAGCTGGGCGCTGCGCTGGGGCGGTGAGATCGTGGCGGCCCCTGGGCCCACGGGGGCGGAGGCGATCGGGTCTAGGGCCGCAGTGGATGGGGCCATGGGCTGCTCCTCGGGTTTGGGTAAAATGGTATCAGTACGAATCCGTATCGCGTGGCCGTTCGCGATGAACTCGAAGCAGGGCGTGAGGCGTTCGGTCATCTGATCCGCGTCTGGCATGAGCGCAACGGCTGGAGCCAGCGCCTGCTGCCGGCCCTGGCTGAGCTGCTGGAGCTGGGGCGTGTGCACAATTCACAGTTGTCCAATCTCCGCAACCGCAAGCTCGCCTCGCCGGGGCCGGAGCTGTTTGTGGCTCTGGGTCGCCTCAATCAGCTGCTGGCACGCGCGTGCGGACCCACCGGGATCGACGCCAGTCTGCGCCAGCGCCTGGCGGATCAGCCGGAGCTGCTTGTAGCCCTGGAAACCTCGGCGTTGCCCCTGCTCGGCGACAACGGCGAACCCCTGGGGCCCTCTCAGTTGTTCGAAGTGTTTGTGGGTGAGCGCCAACCTCCCAGCGCCTTCGATCTGCGCATCACCCCTGAGGAAGCGGCCGGCCTGAGCGCCGCCCTGGCGGAGCTGCTCACGGCCGGTCGCCCCTGGCGTCACTGCCGCGAGCAGCTGCTGGCGGCTTATCCCGCCGAGAAGCGCCAGCGGCGGGAGCGTTTCGCCGAGGTGATGGCAGGGCAGCGGGAGTACAGCGCTGAAGAGTTGGATGCGGAGCTGCCGGATCTGAGGCGCACCCTCTCAGCCCTCGGGGCGATCGCGGAAGAGCAGCTGACGGCCGATCAGTTTCTGGAACTCCTGCGCCGCCGGCTGCCTGACGGGGAGCGCCTCCAGGAGCCTGGCGGTCGGCCGGAATTGGCTGCCGCCATCCGCCAGCAGATCCTGGGGAGGGACTGATCGACGATGTTCAGCCGCTGTAGCGGGCCTCGCGGATCCGCTTGGCCCAGCCCAGGCTGCGCAACAGCTTGATGTGCTGCCAGGTGATGTCGAACTCGAACCAGCGCAGGCCGTGGCGGGCGCTGGAGGGGTGGGCGTGGTGGTTGTTGTGCCAGCCCTCGCCGAAGCTCAGGATCGCCACCCACCAGCAGTTGCGCGACAGATCCGGGCAGTCGAAGTTGCGGTAGCCGAAGGCGTGGGTGGCGGAGTTCACCAGCCAGGTCACGTGATAGACGAGCACCAGCCGCAGCGGGATGGCCCACAGCACCAGCCCCAGGCCGCCGCCATTCACCTGAGCGGCATTGCCATACCAGTAGAGCGCCGCACCCATGGGGATCTGCAGCAGCAGGAACCAGCGATCGAGCCAGCGGTAGAAGGGATCCTGCTGGAGGTCGCCGGTGAAGCGGTGGATCTCCTTGAGGGCGGGGATGTCGTGCAGCATCCACTCGCTATGGGCCCACCACAGGCCGCGGGCGGCATCGTGATGGTCGTTGGGTTGGTCGGAGAACTTGTGGTGGTGCCGGTGCAGGCCCACCCACTCGATCGGGCCGCTCTGGCAGGCCAGGGATCCCATCAGCACCAGCAGCCGCTCCAGCCACTTCGGCGCCACGAAGCTGCGGTGAGCCACCAGGCGATGCAGGCCGAGAGTGACCCCCAGCACGGTGGTCCAGTACAGGGCCGCCAGCACCGCCACGGCCTGCCAGCTCCAGAACTGCGGCAGCAGGGCAAACACCGCACCCACATGCATCACCAGCATGAAGCCGGTGGTGCCGAGCTTGTATTTGGTCTGGCTGCGGGGCAGGGGTGCCCGGGGCACCACCAGGGCCGCACGCATCCGCGCTTCCTGGCTGGCGGTCAGACCGGCGGCAAAGCCGCCCTCGTCGGCGCTGCCGCCCGGATCGAGGCGGCTGGAGCGCATCGCTGCCGCGGCATCAGGGGCTGAAACCAAAGTGAACTCCGTGGGGATGCGCAGGCAACGGTTCGCAGACGACCCATGAACGGGCCTGGCGCTCCTTGGCCTGGGATGGTGGCGATCGCCAGAGCATCAGTCGGTCAAATCTAGTGGGGGGAAGCCCCCGGCCCCGAGCGGCAGCATGGGGTTCTCTGGCCGTCGGGCATGACCATCCCCCATCGGATCCACCCCGAGGCTGGGCGTGGCGAGCCGGCAGAGCGTTGGGCGGCGCAGCAGCTCAGTCGCGCTCTGGAGCGCACGCAGGCGTTGGCGGTGGAGCGCCGTGCTGGGGTGAAACCGCGGCTGCAGCGGGTGTTGGAGGCCTTCGCCGCCGAGCGGTTGGGGGTGCATCACTTTGCGTCGGTGAGTGGTTACGGCCACGGTGACCTCGGCCGGGAGGTGCTCGATCGGGTGTTCGCGCGGGTGCTGCAGGCGGAAGCTGCCGCTGTGCGCCTGCAGTTTGTGAGCGGCACCCACGCCATCGCCGCTGCTCTGTTCGGGGTGCTGCGCCCTGGCGATCGCCTGCTGGCCCTCTGCGGCCGCCCCTACGACACGCTTGAAGAGGTGATCGGCATCCGCGGCAGCGGCCAGGGCTCCCTGGCGGAGTTCGGCATCACCTACGACGAGCTCGATCTGTTGCCCGACGGCGCGGTGGATGAGGCCGGCATCGCCGCCGCCCTGGCCGTGCCCACGCGGATGGTGCTGATCCAGCGCAGCTGCGGCTACAGCTGGCGGCCCTCGCTGCCGGTGGCGCAGATCGGCCGGCTGGTGGCGCAGGTGAAGGCGATCCAGCCCGACTGCCTGGTGTTCGTGGACAACTGCTACGGCGAACTGGTGGAGCTGCAGGAACCCACCGCCGTGGGGGCTGATCTGATGGCCGGCTCGCTGATCAAGAACCTCGGCGGCACCATCGCCCCCACCGGCGGCTACGTGGCCGGCCGGGTTGACCTGGTGGAGCAGGCCTGCTGCCGCCTCACC
Organism: Vulcanococcus sp.; assembly: GCA_046094445.1. Lineage (GTDB taxonomy): Bacteria > Cyanobacteriota > Cyanobacteriia > PCC-6307 > Cyanobiaceae > Vulcanococcus. The sequence goes on along the minus strand of JBJTHL010000178.1, from coordinate 7,627 downwards.
GCCCCGGGCATCGGCAGCGAGGGCGGCACCGGCTTCGATCTGCATCGCCTGCTGTTCCAGGGGCTGTTCCTGGCGCCGCAGATGGTCACCGAGGCCCTGCTCTGCGCCGATCTGGTGGCGGCGGTGTTTGCAGGGCTTGGCTACGGGGTGAAACCCCTGTTGGGGGATCCCCGCAGCGACGTGATTCAGGCGGTGCGCATCGGCGCGCCGGAGCCGCTCAAGGCGGTGTGCCGCGCCTTCCAGGGCTGTTCACCGGTGGGCTCCTATCTCGATCCCGTGCCGGCGCCGATGCCTGGCTATGCCAGCGATCTGGTGATGGCCGGCGGCAGCTTCATCGATGGCAGCACCAGCGAGTTCTCGGCCGATGCTCCCCTCCGCGAGCCGTTCGTTCTCTATGCCCAGGGCGGCACCCATCGCGCCCATGCCGAGCTGGCCCTGCAGCAGGCCCTGGTGGCCCTGGCGGAGGGGGGATGGATCGGTCCGGATGGTTGTCCCAGTGCGGGGCTGTGAACCTGGGTCCGACAGCAGCTGCCGGGGCTTCACCGCTGGGCCGGGTTTCCGACAGACTGCCCAAACTTCAACCCCGCCCGGCTGCGCCGATGGCTCTGTCCTATCCCGACGACTGCCGCTACGCCGACAGCCATGAATACGTGCGGGCGGAGGGGGAGCTGGTGCGCATCGGCCTGAGCGCCTTCGCGGTGGATCAGCTGGGCGACATCGTGTTTTTGGAGCTGCCCGAGGTGGGTGCCAGCCTCAGTGCCGGCAGCAGCTTCGGGTCTGTGGAATCGGTGAAGGCCGTTGAGGATGTGATCGCGCCGATCAGCGGCACGATCGAGGCCCGCAACGAGGCGGTGCTCGCCAGTCCGGAAGAGCTGCAGAACGATCCCTATGGCGAGGGTTGGCTGCTGCTGGTGCGTCCGGCCGATGGCGCCCAGATCGACGGCCTCATGGATGCCGCCACCTATGGCGCTCAGGTGAATGGCCACTGAGCTCCCGGGCGTTTTCAGCCCGTTCGTTGGCCGCCACATCGGCCCCAAAGCCACCGAGCAGGCCCAGATGCTGGCCGATCTCGGCGTTGGCGATCTCGAGGAGCTGGTGGCCCAGGTGGTGCCCTCTGAGATCCTGCTGGACCGGGCTCAAGCGGCCGCCGACCTGCCCGAGGGTTGCGCCGAGGCCCAGGCCCTGGCTGAGCTGGCCCAGATCGCCGAGGTCAATCAGCTGCGCCGCAGCCTGATCGGCCTCGGCTACGACGGCTGTGTAACGCCGCCGGTGGTGCAGCGCCATGTGTTCGAGAACCCGGCCTGGTACACCGCCTACACCCCGTATCAAGCCGAGATCAGCCAGGGGCGCCTGGAGGCCCTGCTCAACTTCCAAACCCTGATCAGCGAGCTCACCGGCCTGCCGATCGCCAATGCCTCCCTGCTGGATGAGGGCACCGCGGCCGCCGAGGCCATGGCCCTGAGCTTTGCGGTCCGCCGCGCGTCCGGCGCCTGCCGCTATCTGGTGGATGCGGCGGTGTTTCCGCAAACCTGGGCGGTGCTGCAGACCCGGGCTGAACCCCTGGGCATCGAGCTGGTGCGGTTCCATGCGGCCGAGAGCCATGAGCAGCTGCTCCCAGGTGCCTTCGGCCTGCTGCTGCAACTGCCCGGCAGTGCCGGCCAGTTGTGGGATCCGGCGCCGTGGATCGCCGCCGCTCGCGCCGCCGGCCTGATCGTGACCGCCGCGGTGGATCCCCTGGCCCAGGTGCTGATGGCACCGGTGGGGCAGCTGGGGGTGGAGATCGCCGTGGGCAGCACCCAGCGCTTCGGGATCCCCCTGGGTTTCGGCGGCCCCCATGCCGCTTTCTTCGCCACCACCGAGGCCCATCAGCGCCGCATCCCCGGCCGCCTGGTGGGGCAGTCGAGGGATGCCGAAGGGGCGCCGGCCCTGCGCCTGGCCCTGCAGACCCGCGAACAGCACATCCGCCGCGACAAGGCCACCAGCAACATCTGCACCGCCCAGGTGCTGCTGGCGGTGATGGCCGGCTTCTATGCCGTGTATCACGGCCCTGAGGGGCTCACGGCCATGGCCCGCCAGGTGCTGCGCCTGCGGGAACTGCTGGCGCGCGCCCTGCGCCACCAAGGACTGGAGGCCGACCCCGGCCCCGGCTTCGACACCCTGCGCCTCACCACACCGCAGGCGCCGGAGCTGCTGCAGCGGGCTGCGGCCGCCGGCTTCAACCTGCGGCCGGAGGGGCCAGGCGGGGCCTGGCTGGCGGCCGGTGAGGCCCCCTGTGCGGTGGTGATCAGCCTGGATGAGTGCAGCGATCTCGCCGAACTTCAGCGGCTGCTGCTGGCCCTTGGCAGCGTCGCTGGCGCTGAGCCGCCGGTGAGCGGCCTGCTGGCTGAGCTCGATGCCGAGCTCGGCGCCAGCGAGGCCCTCGAGCACCAGCTGTGGGGCGCACGGGTGCCGCAGCGCCGGGATCCCTGGCTGCGGCAGGCGGTGTTCCACGCCCACCGCAGTGAAACCGAGCTGCTGCGCTACATCCAGCGGCTGGTGAGTCGTGATTTCTCCCTTGTGCACGGGATGATCCCGCTGGGCAGCTGCACGATGAAGCTCAATGCGGCCGCCGAGCTGCAACCGGTGAGCTGGCCCGCCTTCGCCGGCCTGCACCCGTTTGCGCCCGCGTCCCAGACGGCCGGTTACCGCCGCCTGGTGACCGATCTGGCGGCCTGGCTGGCGGCGATCACCGGCTTTGCGGCCGTGTCGCTGCAGCCCAATGCCGGCTCCCAGGGGGAATACGCCGGCCTGCTGGTGATCCGCGCCTGGCACCACAGCCGCGGTGAGGCCCATCGCCGCATCTGCCTGATCCCCACCAGCGCCCACGGCACCAACCCCGCCAGCGCTGTGATGGCCGGCTTCACGGTGGTGCCCGTGGCCTGCGACGACCAGGGCAACATCGATCGCGCTGATCTCGCGGCCAAGGCCGAGGCCCATGCCGCCGATCTGGCGGCCCTGATGGTGACCTACCCCTCCACCCATGGGGTGTTCGAGCCCGGCATCGCCGAGATCTGCGCGCTGGTGCACCGCTGCGGCGGCCAGGTGTACCTGGATGGCGCCAATCTCAACGCCCAGGTGGGGCTGGCCAAGCCGGGTCTCTACGGCGCTGACGTGTGCCATCTCAACCTGCACAAGACGTTCTGCATCCCCCACGGCGGCGGCGGCCCCGGGGTGGGGCCGATCGCCGTGGCGGCGCACCTGGCCCCCTTCCTGCCCGGCCATCCCCTGGCGGAGGGCTGCGGCGGAGCTCAGGCCATCGGGCCGGTGAGCGCAGCCCCCTGGGGCAGCGCCGGCATCCTGCCGATCAGCTGGATGTACATCCGCATGATGGGCGGCACCGGCCTGCGCCAGGCAAGCGCCGTGGCCCTGCTGGCGGCCAACTGGATCGCTGAACGGCTGGAGCCCCACTTCCCGGTGCTCTACCGCGGTTCCAGCGGCCGGGTGGCCCATGAGTGCATCCTCGATCTACGGCCGCTGCGCCGCAGTGCCGGCCTGGAGGTCGACGACCTCGCCAAGCGCCTGATGGATTACGGCTTCCACGCCCCCACCGTGAGCTGGCCCGTGGCCGGCACGGTGATGGTGGAACCAACGGAAAGCGAAGGTCTGGCCGAACTGCAACGCTTCTGCGGGGCCATGGTGGCCATCCGGGCTGAAGCGGCAGCGATCGAGGCCGGCCAGGCCGATCCCCAGAACAACCCGCTCAAGCGCGCTCCCCACACCCTGGCCACCGTGACCGACGACGTGTGGGATCGCCCCTACAGCCGCGCTCTGGCGGCGTATCCGAGCGGCGATCACCAGCGCCAGGACAAGTTCTGGCCAGCGGTGGCCCGGATCGACAACGCCTTCGGCGATCGCAATCTGGTGTGCACGTGCCCCTCGGTGGAGGAGATGGCTTCGGCCACTCCCCTTGCATCGCGGTGAACACCCCCTAGGATTTGCGCTGGTTAGGGGAAATCTTGAATGTCTTCGGGTTTCTCCCCTTGCATGTCTTCCGATGGCTGCTGTAACTGCAGGCAAGCTTGCGGGGCCCAAATCTGATGAGCATCGACGACCCCAACGCTTCCGTGACGCAACTTCCGCCCCTGGATCGTTCTCTCGCCCAGGGCAAGACCCTGCGGGTGGATGGCACCAACGTGGTGCGTGTGCCGTTTGGTGTGCGTCAGCCGCGGCGCAGCCGCCCGGCGCGGCCTGAGCGCTGGGCCACCGTGGTGCTGCCCTTCCAGGCCGGCGGCTCGACGCCACCACCGCCTCAGGCGGCCTGAGTCAGGCGCCAGTCGATCAGCGCTTTCACATCGTCCACCGAGCTGGCGGGCGCCCGGAAGGGCAGCAGTTTCATCGGGCTGCGCTCCGGACGCACCAGCCAGGTGAGATCACTCTGCGGAATCAGCACAAAGCCGCGGTAGCGCACCACCCATCGGGCTGTGTGCAGTTCCGTGCTGGTGCTGAGGGCCATGGTGGTTTCGGGTGGTCCTCTGCATTGGAGCTGCCAATCTGCCGGGATCAGCTGAATTCAGATTGTTTTCAGCTCGGCGTGAAGCCAGATTGCGCCGATGGGCTTCTTGTATCCCAGAGCACAGTTCCTGGCGTGGTTCTGGGGCGTTTGCGCCACAGCAATAGCTGCCAAGACGGGCTGCCTTGTTCATTCCAGGCAGCCCTGATTGTGCTTACCCCCCTGACAGAGCCGGAGCTCAGTAGTTGGCGCCGCTGCGGCGTTGGTGCACCGCCGTGCTCGCGCCGGCATCCAGCAGTCCGCCGGCCTGCACCTGGGCGTAGAGCAGCCAGTGGTCGCCGCATTCCATGCGCCGCTTCACGCTGCAGTCCAGCCAGGCCAGGGCCTCCGGCAGCAGCGGCTGCTGGGCGGGACTGGCCTGCAGCTCCAGGCCCGCGAAGCGATCGGCGCCGGGGGGGAAGGGCTGCAGGAACTGTTTCATCGGCCCGGTTTCGCGGCCTGCGGCCAGCACATTGAGGGCGAACACGTCGCCCACATGCAGCAGAGCCTCCACCGCTCGATCCTTGGCCACGGCCACCGTGATCCCCGGCGGTGAGAAGCTGGCCTGGCTCACCCAGCTGGCCACCATGGCCCCCGTGAGCGCGCCTTCGCCCTGGCCCTTGCGGGTGGTGAGCACGCACAGGGAGCCCACCACCCGGCCCAGGGCCTGCACCGCCGGATTGGCCCGGCTCTCGCTCAGGCCGCCGCCGCCGCTGGCCCCGGCCCGGCGCAGGGCCTTGCGCTGCTCCGCCTGCAACTGGCGGCCGAGGCCGGTGCCCGTTTCCTCGCAGGTTTTGAGGGTGGCGGCATCGGGGCTGAACTTCACCTTGATCGGCTCGAAGGCGAAGCGGAAACCGCCATCGCGCAATTTGCTCTCCAGCAGATCCAGGGCCTCGCCACTCCAGCCGAAGCTGCCGAACACACCCACCGGTTTGGCCCGATCCCCTTCCGCCAGCAGCGTGCCCAGCGCTGACACGATCGGTGTGGGGGCATGACCACCGAGGGTGGGGGAGCCGATCAACACCGCATCGCAACTGCGGATCGCCTCCAGCAGGCGATCGGCGGGGGTGAACTCGCAGTTGATGCTCTCCACACGCACGCCGGTGCGGGCCACCCCCTGGGCGATGGCATCGGCGATGGCGGCCGTGTTGCCGTAGGCGCTGGCGAACAGCAACGCCACCGAGAGGCGGGCGCGATCCTGGCTCTCACCCCAGCGGCGGTAATCCATCAGCAGACTGCGCCAGCTTTCCGTGATGGCCGGGCCATGGCCGGGGGCGATGCTGCGGATCGGCAGCTCCTCCACGCGGTTCACCACCGCCTCCACCTGGCGCGCCATCGGCGCCATCAGGCAGTCGTAGAAGTAGCGGCGGTCTTCCTCGCTGCTGTTGCGGCTGGTTTCAGCCCAGGCCTCCGTGCAGAGGTGGGCGGCGAAGAACTTGCCGCTCATCAGCAGGCCGGTGGTCTCCTCGAAGGCCATCAGCCCATCGGGCCAGCGGGGCGTGGGCACCGCCAGCAGGCTCAGCCGGTAGCCATCGGGCCGCTCGATGGTGTCGTCGCCCCGCACCACGGTGATCGCCGGCAGCGGCGGCACCGTGGCCGTGTCGTCTACCGCAGCGGTGCTGCCCGGCGCCGGGGGGCGCCGTTGCTGCCAGAGGCTCTGCAGCAGCTGGGCCGCTGGGTTGGAGGCGATCAGACGCAGCTGGGGCCAGCGGCGGGTCAGCTCCTGCAGCAGCGCCACCCGGTTGGGGTTCACGTGCCCCACCACAACCTGCAGCTCCCGATCCGGGGGAATCAGCTCCGTCAGAACCGCCAGGTAGGGGCCGGCGAAGGAGGCGCCGAGGGGATGCACCAGCAGGGCCGCCGCGGTGCCGTCGCCGGTGAACAGGAAGCTGTTGGCGCTGGTGCCCCGCTCCAGGCCGTACTCGATTTCAAAGCGCAGGCGCCGTGGGCTCAGGCCCCGCACGCAAAGCAGGCCGGGCTCCAGCGGAATCGCGATCACCCGCCGGTCGGCGCCCACGTCAGCGGGGGCAGAGCTTGACGCGGATGTGGTCATCAGTAGTGGTTCCCCACTTTGCGGTGGTGCACGGCGGTGGAGGCCTCGGTGTCGGAGACATTGCCCTGCTCCACCTCGGCGTAGATGACCCAGTGGTCGGGACCTTCGAGCCGTTGGGCCACGCGGCAGCCGAGGAAGGCCAGGGCATCCCCCAGCACCGGCCCACCGCTGGCGACGCCATCGAGGGTGGCCACACCGGCGAAGCGATCGGCGCCGGGGGGGAAGCGCTTGAGGAAATGGCGCAGCAGCTGTTGGTGGTTGTCCTCCCGCAGGATGTTCAGCACGAAGCGATCCCCCACCTGCATCAACGCTTCGATGGCGCGGTCCTTGGCCACGGCCACCGTGATCCCCGGCGGTTCGAAGCTGGCCTGGCTCACCCAGCTGGCCACCATGGCGCTGCTGCGCTCGCCATCGCTGGTCTGTTGGCGGGCGGTCACCACATAGAGCCCCCCGGAGAGGCGACCAAGGGCCTTGTCGAGGTCGCCATCGAGGGCCTTCATGGCGGCGATGGCCTTGGCCTTGGTGAGCAGCTGGCCGAGGTCGGTACCGGCCTCCTCGCAGCGCTGGTAGTCGTCCGCCTGGGGCACCTGGCGGATCCGCAGCGGTTCGAAGGCCGCTTTCTGGCCGAGGCTGCGCAGCTGGCTGGCCACGGTGTCGATCGGTTCATCGTTGCCGCCGTAGGCGTCGTACACGGCCACCCATTGCTTGGGATGCAGGGCCGCCAGCAGCGTGCCCACCGAGGCCTGCAGGTCGGCATCAGCCGTGGAGGGCCAGGTGGGCACCACCACGGCGCTGGCTTCGCCCACCAGGGCGCTGAGCTCCTGCGGGTCGGTGGCCCGCAGATCCACGAGCTGCACCTGGGCTTCAGCCTTGCCGATGCCGCGGGCGATGGCCTGGCTGAGGCGATCGCAGAAGCCGTACTGGCTCACGTAGCAAACGGCGGCGTAGGCCTCACCCTTGCTGCGATCGCTGCTCCATTCGCGGTAGTCCGCCAGCCACAGGCTGAGGTGATGGCGCAGCAGCGGCCCGTGCCCCACGGCGATGGT
>JBJTHL010000177.1:0-4285 GCA_046094445.1 Vulcanococcus sp. | reverse complement strand
AGGAGGTGAGCTTCCTGATGACCCTGTTTGAGCGGGTGCTGGCCCGGGAGCTGCACGCCCTCGAGCAGGAGCAGGTGCGCATCCGCTTCCTGGGGGATCTGGTGAGCACGGGCTCCACACCGCCGAAGCGGCGCTGGCGGTTCTGGTAGTCGTGCAAGGCTGTGATCAGGGCGGCTTCATCGAAATCCGGCCAGAGCACATCGGTGATGTGCAGCTCGGCATAGGCCAGCTGCCAGAGCAGGAAGTTGCTGATCCGCTGTTCACCGCTGGTGCGGATCAGCAGGTCGGGATCGCATTCACCGGCGGTGTGCAGATGCGAGGCAAAGCACTGCTCATCGATGGCGGCGGGGTCCAGCTCGCCGCGGGCCACCTGCTCCGCCAGCAGCCGCGCCGCCCGCACCAGCTCCCGGCGGCCGCCGTAGTTGGTGCACACGTTGAAGTGGATGCCGGTGTTGCCGGCGGTGCGGGCGGTGGCATCAGCGATCAACTGCTGCAGGCCGAGGGGCAGCTGGTCGAGATCCCCCAGGAAGCGGATGCGCACCTGCTCCCGCTCGAGGGCCTCCAGCTCCCGGGCCAGCACCCGCTCGAACAGGGTCATCAGGAAGCTCACCTCCTCGCCGGGGCGGTTCCAGTTCTCGGTGGAGAAGGCGTAGGCCGTGAGGGCGCCGATGCCCCAGTCGCTGCAGAGGCGGAGGGTGCGCTTGAGGGCCTCAACCCCCTCGCGGTGCCCCATCACCCGCGGCAGTTTGCGCTGGTTGGCCCAGCGGCCGTTGCCATCCATGATCACGGCCACGTGGGCCGGCAGCCGCGCGGCATCCAGCCCGGCTGGAAGGGCGCGGCGCAAGGGTCGGTTCCCCTGGACTGGAGTAGCGGTCGCCAGGGAGCGACTCATGGGGGCGGATCGGCTGAACCCGCAGCCACCGTACGCCCTGAGGCCCGACCGGCCCCCTTGCCAGGGCTCGCTTTGCCAGGCGGCTTGCCGGCCTGGGCGAGGGCCTCGGCCAGCAGCTCCTGCAGCCGGTTGCTGGTGATCGGACGCTCCAACCGGCCCTGGCGGGCGAGCGACAGGGTGCCGGTTTCCTCGGACACCACGATGCAGAGGCTGCGATCAAAGCGCTCGGTGATGCCGAGGGCCGCCAGGTGGCGGGTGCCGAAGCGGTTCACCCCCTGGCGCGAGAGGGGCAGAATCACCCCGGCCGAGAGGATGCGGTTCCCCTTCACCAGCAGGGCGCCGTCGTGCAGGGGGGTGTCAACGGCGAACAGATTGAGGATCAGATCCGCCGAGAGCTGGGCATCGAGGGCGATGCCGGGGTTGAGGAAGTCCTCCGGGCGCAGGTCGCTGCCGAGGTCCACCAGGATCAGGCCACCCCGCCGCAGCTGCGACAACCGCCCGGCCGCCTCGCTGAGCACCGCCACCGAACCGGAGGCCAACTTGTTGGCCCGCTGGCTGCCGAACAGCACATCCAGCCGCCCGGTGCCCAGCAGCTCCATCAAGCGACGCAGCTCCCCCTGCCAGAGGATCGCCAGGGCCAGGCTGCAGGCCATCACCAGGGCGTCCACCAGCTTGGAGGTGAGGGGCAGCGCCGTGAAGCGCTGCACCAGCCACGCCAGGGCCACCAGGGTGAGATAGCCCCGCAGCAGCCAGAGGGTGCGCGGTTCGTTCACGCGCGAGAGAAGAACCAGGCCGAGGGCTGTGGCCAGCAGCAGATCCAGGAGTACACCCCACTGGATAGCCCCGAACACCACCTGCACCCTCAGACCAGCTCCGTTGTCCGGTCAGCGTACCGGCTGCAGCCGATCGGGCAGAACGTCGTAACGCAGCAGCTCCTGGGGCTGCTCACGGCGCTGCACCAGATCGGACTGGCCGTCGTGCACCAGCACGGCCGCCGGGCGGGGGATGCGGTTGTAGTTGGAGCTCATGGAGGCGTTGTAGGCCCCGGTGGCGAACACCGCGAGCACATCGCCGGTGGTGGCCGGCGGCAGGGCCAGGTCCTTGAGCAGCACGTCGCCGGATTCGCAGTGCTTGCCGGCGAGGGTCACCGTGTCGGTGGCTTCCGCCTGCGGTCGATCCGCCAGCACAGCGCTGTACTGCGATTGATAGGTGATCGGCCGGGGGTTGTCGCTCATGCCGCCATCCACGGAGAGATAGGTGCGGATGCCGGGGATCTGCTTGCGGCTGCCCACGCTGTAAAGGGTGAGGCCGGCGGTGGCCACCAGGGAACGGCCGGGTTCGCACAGCAACCGCGGCAGATCAAGGCCCCGCTCCAGGCAGGCGGCCGCCACCGCCTCGGCCACGGTCTTCACCCAGGCCTCGATCGACGGCGGATCATCGCTGGCCACGTAGCGGATGCCGAGGCCACCGCCCACGTTCAGATCGGCCACGGGGTGGCCGAGGCTGCGGGCCAACTGCAGGGCATCGGCCATCACGGCCGCCAGATCACGGTGGGGCTGCAGTTCGAAGATCTGCGAGCCGATGTGGGCGTGCAGACCGCTCAGCACCGCCCAGCTGCAGCCCTGCAGATGGCGCAGCACCTGCTCGAGCTGGTCGGGGTCGAAGCCGAACTTGCTGTCGAGATGGCCGGTGCGGATGTACTCGTGGGTGTGGCACTCGATCCCCGGCGTGAAGCGCAGCATCAGCCGCACGGGCTGAGCCGGGACCAGGGCCGCCAGGTGCTCGAGATCCAGCCAGTTGTCGATCACCACCGTGACCCCCAGCTCCACCGCCAGGGCCAACTCCTCGGCGCTCTTGTTGTTGCCGTGGAACACGATCCGCTCCGGCGGCATGCCCCCCTGCACGGCGGTGAGCAGCTCACCGGCCGACACCGCATCGAGGCCGAGGCCTTCCGAGGCCACCACGGCGGTGATCGCCAGGCTGCTGTTGGCCTTGGAGGCGTAGAGCGCCAGGGCGGGGCCGGGGTAGTAGGTGGCCAGGGCCGTGCGGTAGGCCCGGGCCGTGCCCCGCAGGGTGGCCTCATCGAGCACATACAACGGTGTGCCGTAGCGGCGGGCCAGCTCCCCCAGGCCGCAACCACCCACCTGCAGGCGGCCCTCGGCGTCGAGCTCCGTGGTGAGCGGCGTGAGGTTGCGGTTGGGGCTGCTGAGGTCGCGCTGGGGCTCGAAGGGGCGCTGGGCGGCACCTGCTACCGCCGTGGATCCGGAGGCCGTCACACTGATCCTGCTCATCGGGGCATCGTAGACACGATGGATTCGTGCGGTTCTGCTGCCCAGACCTCCATCAGCAGCGCCGAGCTGGGGCCGCAGGATCTCGAGGCCTGCCACCGGCTCGACCAGCTGGCCCTAGGCGGGTTGTGGACCCGCGAGCAGTGGGCCCGCGAACTGGAGGAGGCCAGGCGCCCCTGCCTGGGCCTGCGCGACGGCACCGATCTGGTGGCCCTGGCCTGCGGTTGGCTGGTGGTGGATGAGCTGCACATCACCGCCGTGGCGGTAGACCCGGCGCGGCGAAGGCAGGGCCTGGGCCAGCGGGTGCTGCAGGCCTTGCTGCACGAGGGGCAGCGGCTCGGAGCCCGCCACGCCACCCTGGAGGTGGCGGCGGGCAATGCGGCCGCCCGGGCTCTGTATGCCCGCCAGGGCTTTGCGATTGCAGGCGTCCGTCGCCGCTACTACCGCAATGGCGACGACGCCATGATCCAATGGCTGCGGGTGCAGGGTGCGGATGAGGTTCGGATTTCCGGCCATTCCTGATGCGTACAACCGAAAACTTTGCGGTTCTCGGTTGTGCAAATCACGCCCCCCCCATCTCAGTGGCCAACTGGCATCTGAGCGGATCTGCCCCACGTCCACATCCCCCAAGCCAACCCTGATAGGTTGGTAGCACTCGCGGAGGACCCGCCCCATGTTCGAGCGGTTTACCGAGAAGGCCATCAAGGTGATCATGCTGGCCCAGGAGGAGGCCCGCCGCCTCGGCCACAACTTCGTCGGCACAGAGCAGATCCTGCTGGGGCTGATCGGCGAAGGCACCGGTGTGGCCGCGAAGGTGCTCAAGTCGATGGGCGTCAACCTCAAGGACGCCCGCGTGGAGGTGGAGAAAATCATCGGCCGCGGCTCCGGCTTCGTGGCGGTGGAGATCCCGTTCACCCCCCGCGCCAAGCGGGTGTTGGAGCTCTCCCTCGAAGAGGCCCGCCAGCTGGGGCACAACTACATCGGTACGGAGCACCTGCTGCTGGGGCTGATCCGGGAAGGGGAAGGCGTCGCCGCACGGGTGCTGGAAAACCTGGGTGTCGACCTGGCCAAGGTGCGCACCCAGGTGATCCGCATGCTCGGCGAA
>JBJTHL010000176.1:0-5859 GCA_046094445.1 Vulcanococcus sp. | reverse complement strand
CGCCGGACTGTCCTCTGTTGGATATCCATGGATATCCAACAGCACACACGTCCAACGCAACACACCCTGCCCTCCCGAACACCTCCGAGCAGCCAGCCAACAGGCCGGCAAGCTAGTCAACGCCCTAGAAGGACTAAGCGGGAGGAACCAGGGATCAGGTTGGATCCGGGCTGTGAACGGAGAGGGTGGGATTCGAACCCACGGAAGGTTGCCCTTCAAACGATTTCGAGTCGTTCGCTTTCGACCACTCAGCCACCTCTCCAGGCGACGAACCCACTCTAGAGACCGGCCCGCCCACCTCAAGCCTGGCGCCATCCTCTGCCGGAACCGGCGGCGCTGCGCCACAGGCGCCCAGGCGGCAGGGGTGGCAGCTGATGGGTTTCGTTGTGGCTGGGGCTGAAGCCCAGCCACAGCCCATCCAGGTTGTGCCAGCCCGCCGCACCGTCGCCCATGCGGCGCCAGCTCCACCAGGCCTGGCGATCCGGCAGCAGGCCCCAGCGCAACCGGCCCGCCTGCAGCAGCAGGGCCTGGCCATCGAAGGCGAGGGGAGCCACCGCCAGTCCGGGGCTCTGCAGGCGTTGGCCTGGCATCAGCGGCGGACTGCCGTCCTGGCTGGCCAGCAGAGTGGGGGTGAGGCCTCGCCAGCAGGCGGGCTCCTCAGCGGCGCGGGGATCGAGCAGAAGGATCCAGTCGTAGCGCTGCAGCCCCAGGGCCTGGCCGAGGCGGCGGGCCTGGGCGCAGCTGTGGCCATCAGCCTGGCGGCTGATCAGGGCGCCGCGGCTGCCGTGGCGGGCCAGGAGCAGGGCCCGGGGGCCATCGTGCACCAATAGCAGCTGATCCCCAGCCAGCCGCAGCAGATGCAGGCTGATCGCCAGAGCCAGCAGCACCGCACCGATCCGGCGCGGGCCACCTGGGAGCCGCAGCCGCAACGGAGCCAACGCCGCTGCCGGCAGCAGCCAGGGCAGCAGGCCGGCGCTCACCACCAGCACCAGCCATGGCGGCATCAACCCCAGCTGCCACTGCGCCATGGGCAAGGCCGCCACCAGTTGCGCCAGGCCCACGAAGAGGTGCGTCAGCGGCACCATCAGCCAGGCCAGCGGCTGCACCAACGGCGGCAGCAGCACCGCCACCACGGCCATGGCCATCGCCCCCAGGGTGAGGGGGGTGAGCAGCGGCGCGGCCAGCATGTTGGCCGGTACGGCATACAGAGGCAGGGCGCCGAAGTGCAGCAGCTGAAGCGGCAAGGTCCAGAGCGAGGCCGCCAGCGGCACGGCCAGGGCCTCCGCCCCCCAGGCCGGCAACCAGCGGCGGCAGTACTGCTCCAGCGGCCGGGCACTGATCAGCAGCCCGGCGGTGGCCGCCACGCTCAGCTGAAAGCCCACGTCCAGCAGCCAGCCCGGTGCTGCCAGCAGCACCAGCAGCACACACACCAGCAGCAGCCCCAGGGGCCGCAGTCGACGGCCACTCTCACGCACCGCGAAGGCCAGCGCCGCCATCGCCACCGCCCGCACCACCGAAGGCTGGGGGCCCGCCAGCAGCAGGAACAACGCCATCGCCCCAAAAGCCAGGGCCCAGCGCCACGGCCGTGGCCCGAAACGCCCCAGGGCCATCACCGCCCCCAACAGCACTGTGAGGTGAAAACCGCTGGCCGCCAGGGCGTGGGAGAGGCCGGCCGCCCGAAAGGCAGCGCGGACGTCGGCCGGCACCGGCACCACGGCGCTGCCGAGCACCAGAGCCGCCAGGACCCCACCGGCCCGCGGCCCGCCGGCCTCCAGCAGGGCGGCAGCCATCCGCCGGCGCAGATCAGCCACCGGCGTGGCGGGCCTGGCCAGCAACCGCCATTGCTCCACCCGCAGCTGGCTCCACACCCCCTGGCGCGCAAGGCGCTCAGCCGCACCCTGCAGCAGCGGGTGGGGGGCAGAGCGCGGCTGGCGCAGGGATCCGCTGGCCTCCAGGCGCCAGCCCTCCCTCAGGCTGGGGCAGCGCGGGAACTGCAGTTCGCTGCGGCCGTCCGCCAATTGCAGCAGAACCCGGCAGCCGGGCCCCTGCACATCCGGCTGGGGATCGCTGAGCAGGTGACCCCGCAGGCGGACCTCCAGCGGCGCCGCTTCAGGGGCCAACAGCCGCTGCGGATCCCCGGGGCCGGGGTGCGGCAGCCCCCTGAGCAACGCATTGGCGCTGAACAGGGTGAGCAACACCAGCAGCACCAGGGCGCGAGCCCGCCGTTGGGGGGCCGGCGCGGCGCTGCAGACGGCGGAGCCAAGGGCCATCGGCAGGCCGCAACAACCCAGGGAACATTCCCCCGTCCTTTACCGTTCCGCCCAGATCCCCACGGTCATGGCACGCCCGTTGCTCCGCAGCCGACCGCCCTGGCCGCCCTCGCTGGCAACGCTGGCGCTGGCCCTGGCCCTGGCCCCCGTGGTGCCGGCGATGGGCCAGCTTCGCCAGATCAGCGTGCAGCCGGGCGACACACTGGAGCAGCTCGCCCTGCGCCATGGCGTCAGCCAGGCGGCGCTGATTCGTCTCAACAACCTGCAGGATCCGAACCTGCTGCAGGTGGGCCAACGCCTCAGCCTGCCGGAGGCCGCAGCCCCGGCCGCGAACACCACCCCGGTGGCGCCGGCAGCGCCGGTCCCCAGCCAGGACGCCGCTGCCGCCCTGCTGCTGAGCCCGGGCGAACGGCGCGACCGGGCTGCCCTGGCCCTGCGGGAGCAGGCGGGGCTGGTGCGCTGGAAGTGGTTCAACGCCACCGCCGTGGATTGGTCGGGCTGGAGCCTGCACCCGGGTGGGGTTCGCATCACCCTGGTGAAGGCGTCGGCGGCCGACCTGGGGCTGCGTGGCGCGTCCGCCACGGCCGTGGCGGTGCAGTGCGAAAGCCTGCGGCAAACCTGGCGGATCGACGGCGACTGGCAGCCCTGGCAGGCGCCGCTGCCGGGCTCCGTGGGCCAGAGGATTGTGGTCGACCTCTGCAGCAACACCCTCGATGGCCCGGCGGTGCCGGTGGCACCACCGCCGCCTTAAGCCTTGAGCAATGGAAAGCCGAGAGCCTCACGCTCGGCCAGCCAAGCTTCGGCCACCTGCCTGGCCAGGTTGCGGATGCGGCCGATGGTGGCGGTGCGCTCGGTCACCGAGATCACACCGCGGGCTTCCAGCAGGTTGAAGGTGTGGCTGCACTTGAGCACGAAGTCGAGCGCTGGAGCGGGCAGCTGCCTGGCCACCAGATCAGCGGCCTCGGCCTCGTAGATCGCGAACAGCTGCTTGAGCCGCTCAGGGTTGGAGGCCTCGAAGTTATAGGTGCACTGCCCCTTCTCGAACGGCAGCCAGATGTCGCCGTAGGAGCGGTTGCCATCCCAGCTGAGGTCCCAGATGCTCTCCACGTCCTGGAGATACATGGCCAGGCGCTCGAGGCCGTAGGTGATCTCGATCGACACCGGACGACAATCGATGCCACCGCACTGCTGGAAGTAGGTGAACTGCGTCACCTCCATGCCATCGAGCCACACCTCCCAGCCCACGCCCCAGGCGCCGAGGGTCGGGGATTCCCAGTTGTCCTCCACGAAGCGGATGTCGTGATCCCTCGCGCGGATCCCAAGGGCTTCGAGCGAGGCCAGGTAGGTCTCCTGGATCGCATCGGGGCTGGGCTTGATCAGCACCTGGTACTGGAAGTAGTGCTGGGCGCGGTTGGGGTTGTCGCCGTAGCGGCCGTCGGTGGGGCGGCGACAGGGTTCGGGATAGGCCACAGCCCAGGGCTCCGGGCCGATCGCCCGCAGCACCGTGTGGGGGCTCATGGTGCCGGCCCCTTTCTCGGTGTCGTAGGGCTGCAGGATCAGGCAGCCGCGCTCCGCCCAGAAACGATTCAGGGTCTGGATGATGTCCTGGAAGTGCACGGGGCGGCGGCCGGGTCGCGCCGCCATTGTCGATGCCAGGCCGCCCGGGCTCAGGCCATCAGCTGCAGCAAACCCATCTGGCCGGCGGCCAGCAGGCGGTGACGGGCCTGGCTGAACCCGGCCGCGCGGGCCAGCCGCTCCTGCTCGGCGCCGCCGGGAAAGCGGCTGAGGCTGTCCTCCAGATAGGCATACTCCGCCTCCAGGCCGGCGCGGCGGGCCAGGGGAACCACCACCTGGCGCAGGTAGAAGCGCTGGAAGACGGCGGTGCCGCCCTGGGGATCCTCCGGACGATTGAAATCAAGGATGGCGGCACGGCCACCGGGCCGCAACAGGCGTCGCAGCTCCGCCAGAGCCCCCGCCGGATCGTTGAGGTTGCGCAGGCCGTAGGCCATCACCGCCCCATCGGCCCAGCCCGCCGCCAGACCCGTGGCCAGGGCATCCCCCTGGCGAAACTCCAAGGGCAGCCAGGGCTGGCGGCGAGCCCGCCGCCGCGCCCGCTCCAGCGGCGCCGCTGCCGCATCCAGCCCGAGCACCCGGCCGCCCGGCCGCACCCCCTCGGCCAGCACCAGGGCCAGATCGCCGGTACCGCAGCACAGGTCGAGCAGACGCAGGCCGGGGGCGGGCTGGAGCCAGGCGATCGCCTGGCGTTTCCACAGCCGATGCAGGCCCAGGCTCAGGGTGTCGTTGAGGCGGTCGTAGGCGGGGGCGATGCGCTCGAACAGGGCGCGCACAGCCTCGGCATCAGGGGGTGGGCTCGCTGGAGGCATCCCAGGGCAGGGAAATCGCATCCAGACTGACACCCCTGCGGGCCAGCTCCCAGTCGCCCGCGGCGCTGCGGCTCAGCAATCCCTGCGCCTCGAGCCGATCGGCGCTGGTGACCGACAGCACCATCACCGACGCCAGCCCAACGGCAGCCAGGCAGACCATGCAGCCGGCGAGCATCAGCGAAAACTCCCGGCGGTCGGCCGCGGCTTGCATCAACTGCAGGGCCCAGGCCACCATCGCCACCACCGCCAGAACCATCACCGCCGCCAAAACCGGAGATTGGGACGACAACAACGCCGACACGACTGGGAGCGACACGCAAATCGGAGGCCAATGTAACGGCAGGTAACGAGCCTGCGCGCAGCTCAGGCCGGCAGGGGCTCGCGAGCCAGCTCCAGCGGCCGGATATTGAGGCCGCGGCCGAGCAGATCGCCCTTGATCTCCTCCACGGTGAGCACGCCGTCGTGCAGCAGCGAGGCCAGCAGGGCTGCCGCCGCGTGGCCGCCGGCGGGACCGCTGGCCAAGGCGGCGGCGATGTCATCGATGCAGCCGGCCCCGCCGCTGGCGATCACGGGCACCTCCACCGCATCGGCCACCGCCCGGGTGAGCTCCAGCTCGTAACCCGCTTGGGTGCCGTCGCCATCCATCGAGGTGAGCAGGATTTCACCGGCCCCCAGGGCCACCACGCGCCGGGCCCAGGCCACCGCATCGAGGCCGGTGTTCTCCCGGCCGCCCTTCACGTAAACGTCCCAACCGGGCTCGGGGCCCTGGCGGCGACGGGCATCGATCGCCACCACGATGCACTGGCAGCCGAAACGCTCGGCACCGCGGGCCACCAGCGCGGGATCGCGCACGGCTGAGGAATTGAGGCTCACCTTGTCGGCACCGGCGCGCAGCAGCTCGGTGATGCCCTCCACGCTGCTGATGCCGCCACCCACCAGGGGCGCGCCACTCTGGTGGACCTGGTGCGCCGTACCGCTGAAGCGGTCACGATCCCCTTCACGGTGGGCGGCGGGATCAGCAGTGTGGAAGGCATCACCGAGCTCCTTCGAGCAGGGGCCGACAAGGTGAGCCTCAACTCCTCGGCCGTGCGTGACCCGGAGCTGGTGGGTCGCGGCGCCGGCCGCTTCGGCTGCCAGTGCATCGTGGTGGCGATCGATGCCCGGGCCCGGCAGCGTTCCGCCGCCGGGGAAGCCACGGCCTGGGA
>JBJTHL010000175.1:0-9346 GCA_046094445.1 Vulcanococcus sp. | reverse complement strand
GCTCCACCTCAAGCTCGGCGCCGAGAAACAGGATCTGCTCGCCGTAGCTGAGGGTGAGGTCCTTCACCTCGGCTACCACCCGGCCCGACCGGGGCGGCTCGGGGAAGCGGAAGCGCGGCCCGCCCAAACTCTCGATCGGCGCCTCGATCCGCTCCACCTTCTCCAGCAGCTTCTCGCGGCTCTTGGCCTGGGTGGAACGGGTGGCGCTGGCGCGGAAGCGGTCGATGTAGGCCTGCTGGGTGGCCAGCTCCTTCTGCTGGCGCTCGAAGGCGGCCTGGCCGGCCTCGCGCTCCAGCGCCTTCTGCTCCAGATGCTGGCTGTAGTTGCCCAGGTAGCTGCGGGAGATGCCCCGCTCGGTTTCGACGATCTGGTTGCAGACGCGATCGAGGAAGGCCCGGTCGTGGCTGATCACCACCAGCGGGCAGGTCTGGCCGATCAGGTAGTCCTCCAGCCACTGGATCGTTTCCACATCCAGGTGGTTGGTGGGTTCGTCGAGCAGCAGCAGATCCGGCTCCTGCAGCAGCACCTTGCCCAGGGCGATGCGCATCTGCCAGCCGCCGGAGTAGTCGCCCACCAGCTGCTCGGCCCCCTCAGCCGTGAAGCCGATCGTGGGCAGCAGCTTGTCGATCCGGGCATCGAGCTCGTAGCCGTGCAGGTTCTCGAAGCGGGTCTGCAGGGCCCCCAGTTCGTGGATCAGCGCGTCGAGGTGATCGGGATCCTCGGCGGCTTGCTCGGAGCCCATCGCCTCTTCCACCTGGCGCTGGCGGTTCAGCACCTCAGCCGCTTCACCGAAGGCCTGGAACAGTTCCTGCCGCACCGTGCGGCTCACATCCACATCGAATTCCTGCTGCAGGTACACGATCCGTGGATCCCCCTGCTTCACCACCTGGCCGCCGCTGGGCTCCTCCATCCCGGCGATGATCCGCATCTGGGTGGATTTGCCGGCCCCGTTCACCCCCACCAGGCCGATGCGATCGCCCGCCTTCACTTCCCAGGTGACATCACGCAGCACCTCGCCGGTGGGATAGATCTTCGAGACGCGTTCGAGGCGGAGCACAGGGGCGAGGCTGGAGGGCGGGCAGCGGGGCCGGCTGGCCTGCGGCTGTGGGCATCATCCCTCGGCAGCCGCACGGCTCGGCAGACTGGCGAGAGCCGCAGCCCCCGCGCCATGGTCAAGCGCCTCGAACAGGTGGCCGCCCTCGTGGTGACGGCCGGCCTGGCGATCGTGAGCTACTGGCTCTTCTTCAGTTGGATGGGCCAGGATCGCCGGCCCCGGCGCAGTGCTTCAGAGGCCGCCCCGGGCCTTCAGCAGCCACTGCTTGGTTTCGGGGTCGTCCACGCTGGCCAGGTGGGCCTTCACCTCATCGCGGCTCACGGGCAGACCCCAGTTGTCCCCCAGCGAGCAGATGCGGCTCAGGGTTCCTGAGGGGTCCTGCAGGGCCTGGCGGAACAACTCCTGGGTGAGGTTCTGATCGTTGCGGATGCGCTCGTAGAGAGCAGGGGCGTTGCCAGCGCTCATGGGGGCTCAGATGGCCGATGGCCTTCACCCTATGCAGGTAGCGGCTGCGCGCATCCGCCTGCCGCTGGATGTTGACCGCCCGTTGCAGGTGTGACCCTCTCAGCCAGGGTGCGCGCAGATCCCCAGCACCGTTGCTCGGGTGGCACCGGTGACGGACGGCAGCGAACCGGGATGACCCCGTTGGTGCCACCAGGCCAGCAGGGCGAAGGCCAGGGCTTCCCGGTCGGAGTCGCCGATGCCGAGCTCCGCCAGCGGCCGCACGGTGAGGCCCCTGCAGCGGCGGCGCAGTTGCTCCATCAGCAGGCCGTTCCTGGCGCCGCCCCCGGCCACCAGCAGTTCCAGCACCGCGGGGCTCCGGGCCAGGTCCTGCGCCACCACCGCGGCCGTGAAGGCCGTCAGGCTGGCCAGGGCATCGGCTGCGCTGAGGGCCTGGCCGCGGTCGGCCGCAGCCCTCGCCAGATCCGCCAGGCGTTGATCCAGGTCTGCCGCGCCGAACTGTTCGCGGCCCGTGGATTTCGGCGGGGGGGCCTGCAGGTAGGACTCAGTGAGCCAGTGCTGCACAAGGGCCTCATCCGCCTGGCCCTGACGGGCCCAGGCGCCATCGGCATCGAAGCTGAGGCGGCCGCCGCTGTAGCGCTGCACGGCCAGATCCAGGAGCGTGTTGGCCGGGCCGCAATCCCAGCCCAGCACCGGGGCGCCGCGATCGGGGCCCCCGGCCGGCGGCAGCAGGGTGAGGTTGGCGATGCCGCCCAGGTTGAGCAGGGCCCGCCAGCCGCCGATGGCGGGCAGCAGGGCGGCATCCGCAGCGGGCACCAGCGGAGCCCCCTGGCCACCGAGGGCCAGATCGGCGGCCCGAAACTCGAACACCACCGGCCGCTGCAGCAGCTGGGCCAGCAGCGGGCCCTGCAGCAGCTGCCAGCTGCAGCCGCGTCGCCCCTGCGCCGGCGGACGGTGCCAGAGGGTCTGGCCGTGGCAGCCCACCCGTTCGGCGAGGCCCTGGGGATCGCAGGCTCGGGCCGCTGTGGCCTGCACTTCGGTGAGGGCTTCTCCCAGCTCGAGCACCTCGGCGGCCGTGATCACCTGGCCCTGCCCAGCGGCGATCAGCCGCTCCCGCAGTGGGGCGGGATAGGGGATGGCGGCCCGGCTGAGCAGGCGCCAGCGCGGGCGTTGCGGCCGCCCGCTGAACGTCGCCAGCACCGCATCCACGCCGTCGGCGCTGGTGCCGCTCATCAGGCCGAGCACCTTCATGGCTGGTTCATGGCAGGGGGCACAGACCGGCGGCGGGGTTGGTGGGGCCTGCATCGCCAGTAAAAAAGCCCCCGGGCATTCTCCCGGGGGCTGGAGGGGCTGTCAGCGGCGACGGCTGGGCTTGCGCTCAGCGGTTCACTTGTTGGGCTGCGGCGTGAAGCGCAGGTAGGGCTTCACTTCGGTGACGCCCTTGGGGAACTTGGTGCGGGCTTCGTCGGTGGGGATCGAAGGCACCACGACGCAGTCGTCGCCATCGGTCCAGTTCACCGGCGTGGCCACTTGGTGGTACTCCGTGAGCTGCAGCGAATCGATGACCCGCAGGATCTCCTGGAAGTTGCGGCCGGTGCTGGCGGGGTAGGTGATCTGCAGGCGCAGCTTCTTGTTGGGGTCGATGATGAACACCGAGCGCACCGTGAGGTTGTTGAGCGAATTGGGATGGATCATCCCGTAGAGATCGCTCACCTTCTTGTCCTCATCGGCGAGGATCGGGTAGTCGACCGTGGTGTTCTGGGTCTCGTTGATGTCGCCGATCCAGCCCTTGTGGCTGTCGGCCGAGTCCACGCTCAGGGCGATGGTTTTCACATTGCGCTTCTCCCACTCGCTGCGCAGGCGCGACACCTCACCCAGCTCGGTGGTGCACACAGGCGTGTAGTCGGCGGGGTGCGAGAACAGCACCACCCAGCTGTCGCCGGCGTAGTCGTACAGGTTGATCGGACCCAGCTGGGAATCCTGGGTGAAGTCGGGGACGGTGTCGCCGAGCTGGAGCGCCATGGGGGCGGGGGTGAAAGGGCCAAATGCTGACATAGCCAGCCCCCCGATCGGCGTCAATGACCCGTCAGCCTGTGGCCATGGCCACAGCGGCCTGGGCTGCGCAGGGTCTGCGGGGTGGAACAGCTCCTGCCGCAGGTGCTCCAGCCCGAGGCCGGCCGTGGCCGATACGAAGACCACCTGCCCGTCTGCCTGGCGCGCCTGGTCCAGCGCCGCTGCGGGGCAGCGATCGATCTGGTTGCCGAGCAGGCGCCGCGGTGCGCGGCTCTCCAGGCTGTCGAGGATGGTGTGTACGGTGCGCAGCTGCTCGGGCCAGTCCGGATTGGCCAGATCCACCACCAGCAGCAGCTGATCGGCCTCGAGGGTTTCTTCCAGCGTGGAGCGGAAGGCCTCCAGCAGCGGCGGTGGCAGATCGCGGATGAACCCCACGGTGTCGGTGAGCAGCAGCGTTTGCGGCGGACCACCGCCGGGATCGGGGCGGCCGATGCGGCGGGTGGTGGGATCGAGGGTGGCGAACAGCTTGTTCGCGGCCAGCACCGCCTCGCCGGGTTTCGGTTGGCTGAGGGCATTGAGCAGTGAGCTCTTGCCGGCGTTGGTGTAGCCCACCAGCGCCAGCCGCCGTTGGCCATGGCGGCCGCTGCGCAGGCGGGCCCGGTGCTCCCCCAGCTTGCGCACGTCGCGCTGCAGCTTCTCGATGCGGCGGGCGATGGCGCGGCGATCCTTCTCCAGCTGGGTTTCGCCCGGGCCGCGGGTGCCGATGCCACCCCCCTGGCGCGAGAGGCTCAGGCCGCGGCCGCTGAGGCGCGGCAGGCGGTAGCGCAGCTGGGCCAGTTCCACCTGCAGCCGGCCCGCGGCACTGGCGGCCCGCTGGGCAAAGATGTCGAGAATCAGTTCGCTGCGGTCGCTCACCGGCAGATCCAGCAGCTGCTCCAGGTCGCGAGCCTGGGCCGGGGTGAGCTCACGGTCGGTGACCACCAGCGAGGCCCCCAGCCGTCGTGCTTCCAGGGCCGCCTCGCGCAGCTTGCCCTCACCCCAGAGCCCCTGGCGGCGGCTGTGACCGCCGCGCTGCACCACCAGCCCCACCGGTTCGGCGCCGGCACTGCGCACCAGCCCCTCCAGTTCGGCGATCTCGCGGCGGGCCGCCTCGGGATCGGCGGGGCTGAAGGCCAGCAGCAGCACCCGCTCCTGTTGGCCTGCCCCCGTGGCCTGCTGGCTGCGGCTGGTCGTGAGCGCAGGGGCGGCCGGGGGTTCCAGCTCGCTCAGCTCCGCCAGCTCACCGCAGCTCAGCTGGCGCCAGGGTTCCGCCGGATCCCCCAGGGGGCTCCAGGCTTCCGCCGGCCAACGGCCGCCGGGTTCCGGTTCCTGGGGGTAGCGGAGCCAGAGCTGGGGCTTGAGATCCAGCCCCACCACCGCTTCGCTGCCCTGGGGTGCCAGCTGGCGGGTGCGTCCCACGCAGGTCACGAGTCGCAGCTCGCCCCCCTGGCGGCGTGGCCCGCCCGGCAGCCGCTCCAGCAGCCGGCCCGACTGGGCCAGAGGGCCCACCCACAGCAGGCGGCAGAGGCCCCGCCCATCGATCACCAGGCTCAGGGGAAGCTCCAGCTCCGCGCTTTCGGCCGCCAGGCGTTGCAGCGTGAGCAGATCGAGGCCGCTGCCCTCCGGGTGGCGGCGATGGCTGAGGCGCTCCAACCGGCGGCTCTGGGCCGGGCGCAAGCCGGCGGTGCGGCCCAGCAGGGCGGTCTGCTTCAACGGGAGGGTGTGCCGGCGGAGGGGGGGCGGCGGATCAGCAGGCAACGCAAACCGGCGGCCCGGGCGCCTGCTTCATCCTCAGGGCTGTCGCCGATGTGCCACACGGCTTCGGGCGGTAAGGCCAGCTGCTGCAGGGCCCGTTGGAACGGCAAGGGATCGGGCTTGGCGGCCCCCACGGCCGACGACACCACCACCGTCTCCAGCAGATCCGCCAGCCCCAGGGCCTCCAGCAGGCCGATCAGCCGCTGGTCGAAGTTGCTGACCACCGCCAGCCGGATGCCACGGGCGTGCCAGCGGCGCAGCGGCTCCTCCACATCGGCGTACACCAGCCACGGGTCCGGCCCAGCGAAATGGGCGAACAGGGCCGGGCCGAGCTCCGCCGGCAGCGGGCCCTTATGGCCGCAGGCCGCCAGGCAGGCGGAGATCAGATCGCACCACCAACCCTCCTCCCGCTGCCGCAGCACCTCCCCCTCCAGCCCGGGGAAGGCCAGCGGCGGGGCCTGACGGAACAGCGCCGGGAACACCCTGTTGATGGCGCTCGCCTCCACGGCGACGCCATGGGCGGCGGCGATCTCGGCGTAGCTGGCCCCCACGGAACGGCGCAGGCCGATCAGGGTGCCCATGGCATCCAGCAGCAACGCCGCCGGCGCAGTGTTCAGAGCCATGCGCTCAGCCAGCCCCGGGCCACCCGCAGCTGATGCTGCGGCCCCGGCAACCGCGCCAGGTAGGCCAGCCGCCGCAGCTGGAAGGCGGCCGGGCCCGCCAGGGTGAGCCCCATGCCGGTGAGGCTGGCCTCGCCAACCCCCAGGCCGAGCATCTCGCCCAGGTCGTTCCAGCGGAAGGCCTCCAGCGGCTCTCCGCGGCGCTGGTGCTGCAGGTTGGCGGCCACGCAGCTCGCCTGCTGGTAGGCCACCTGGGCGGTGGCCGGGTGGCTGCTCGTGTCGTCGAGGGGGCAGGCGGCGGCATCACCCAGGGCGTACATCGCCTCGGTGCCGATCACCCGCAGCTGCGCGTCGCAGGGCAGCCGGCCGCGGCGATCGAGGGCCAGGGTGGGGCTGAATTCCGGCAGGCAGGCGGCGACACCGCCGGTCCAGATCACGGCCTCACAGGCCAGGGGCTCCAGGGGGCTATCCAGCCGGGCATCGTCGGCGCCCGGCTGCAGGTCGAGCCCTGTGGCGTGCACCGCCGCCACGCGGGTGTGGGTGCGCAGGCGCACCGCACGCCGCTGCAGCGCCTGGTGGGCTTGCTCACGGTTGAAGGCGCGGGAGCCGGGCAGCAGCTCCCCGCCCTGTTCGATCAGCTCGATCTGGGCCGCGCCCTCCAGCAGGTCGGCCAGTTTGCAGGCCAGTTCCACCCCGCTGGCCCCGGCCCCGACCACCGCCAGGCGTTGCTGGGGCTGTCGGCGCAGTCGCAGCCGGCGGACCAGCTGCTGCAGCCGGTCCACATCCGCCAGGGTGCGGAAGCTGAGGGCGTGCTCCAGCACGCCTGGAATGCCGTAGGTCTGAGCGCGCCCGCCGGTGGCCACCACCAGGGCGCTGTAGGCCAGCTCCCGGCCCCCATCGGTGCGCAACCGCCGCTGGCCGTGGTGGATGGCCACCACCCGCTCCTGCAGCCAGGCCACACCCCGGCCGGCCAGGAGGTCGGCATAGCGCGGGGCGATCTCCCAGCGGCGCAGCTCAGCGCTGAGCAGTTCGTAGAGCAGCGGCAGGAACAGGAACCGCTCCTGGGGTTCGATCATCAGCACCGGCACGCCGGTGGCGGCCGCTGCCAGGTTCAGGGCCGTGGTCAGGCCGCCGAACCCACCGCCCACCACGATCACCGGATCCACAGCAGGATCGACAGCGGTATCCACAGCGGCATCCACCACGGCGTTGGAGGTGGCTGGGGGCACGGGTTGCTGCGGGCAGGAGGTGTCTGCGCGGAACCCTAACGAGCCACCGCCGCAGGGGAAGATGGGGGCTATGACGCGTTCAATGGCCACAGTCGATTCCCCGCAGGTCTGCGCCGATCTGGAGCAGCGCGATGCGCTCGGCCGCCTGCAGTGGGGGCTGGACACCTTCGGTGACGGCTTTGCCCTCACCACCAGCTTCGGCATCCAGGCGGCGGTGTCGCTGCACCTGGTGAGTCGCCTGGGTCAGCCGGTGTCGGTGATCTGGGTGGATACCGGCTACCTTCCGGCCGAGACCTACACCTACGCCGCGGCGCTGATCGAACGCCTGGGCCTGCAGGTGCACGTGGCCCAGGCGTCGATGAGCCCGGCGCGGATGGAGGCCCTGCACGGCCGCCTCTGGGAGACGGGCCGCGTGGAGGATCTGGAGCTCTACCACCGCATCCGCAAGGTGGAACCCCTCGATCGCGCCATGGCCGACCTCGGCGTGACCTGCTGGGCCAGCGGTGTGCGCGGTCGTCAGACCGATCACCGCCGCAGCATGCAGCCCCTGGAGCTGGTGCGCGGCCGTTGGGCCCTGCGGCCGCTGCTGGATTGGACCAGCCGCGATGTGTACTACTACATGGAGGAGAACGGCCTGCCGCAGCATCCGCTGTTCGCCCAGGGCTACTCCACGGTTGGGGATTGGCATTCCAGCGCCCCCGACGATGGCAGCAACACCGGTCGCTCCACGCGCTTTGGCGGCCTCAAGCAGGAGTGCGGCATTCACCTGCCGGGCCTGGCCGGCGAAGGCATCTGAATGGGCCGGCTGTTGCTGGTGGGCAACAGCCGCTGGCATTGGGCGGAGCGTGCTGCAGCCGGGCCGCTGGAGGGGTTGCGCTGCTGGCATGAGCCGGGCCCGCCGCCTGCCCCTCAGGGCTGGAGCGATTTAGAGGGCTGGGCGGCGGTGGGGGCTGTGCCGGATGGCCTGGGTCTGCCGCCGCAGCAACGGCTGGGCCTGGAGCGGGTGCCACTGGCGGAGATGCCCCCCTGGCTAGGGGTGGATCGCGCCCTGGCTGGCTGGCAGGCCTGGCGGCGTCAGGGGCAGGGGGTGCTGGTGGCCGATGCCGGCACCTGCCTCAGCCTCACCTGGGTGGATGGCCGGGGGCGATTCCGCGGTGGGCGCCTGAGTGCCGGCCTCGGCCTGCAGCTGAACAGCCTGGGGGTCGCCACGGCGGCCCTGCCCGAACTGCCGCCGGGGGCCGGCGCCTGGGAGCGCGTGGATCCGCTTGAGACCTGGCCCAAGGCCACCGCTGCGGCGATGGTGCAGGGCTGTCTGCGGGCCTGTGCCGCCAGCATCGCCCAGGCCTGGGCGGATCTCGGCCCCGGAGAACCCTGTGGTCTCTGGCTCACCGGCGGTGATGGCCCACGGCTGATGCCCCTGCTGCAGGCGGGGGGCCTGGCTCCCCAGCTGGCCCCTGATCTCTGCCTGGAGGCCCTGGCGGTCCTGGTGGATCCGTAGCGGGTGCCGGATCCCCGGCTCAGCTGAGCCCGAGGTCGCGCAGGATGTCGTCGGCCATTGTTTCAGCCTTGACCTTCAGATAGGCCTTTTCGATACGGCCCTCGCCATCCACCACGAAGGTGTGTCGCATCATGCCCATGTACTCCTTGCCCATGAACTTCTTGAGGCCGTAGCTGCCATAGCTCTCGGCCACGGGGCAGGGTTCGGCGTCCGTGAGCAGCGTGAAGGGAAGGTCGTACTTGGCGATGAATTTGCCGTGGCTGCTGGCGCCGTCCTTGCTGATGCCCAGCACGGCGATGTTGTGCTGCTTGAACAGCGCCCACTGATCGCGGAAGTTACAGGCTTCCTTGGTGCAGCCCGGTGTGTCGTCCTTGGGATAGAAGTAGATCACCACCCGCTCGCCGCGGAACTGGCTGAGGGCAACGCTGCTGCCGCTCTGATCGGGCAGGCTGAACTCAGGGGCGGGATCGCCGACCTGCGGGGCCATGGGGCATGGGGCAACGGACGGATGGGAGCCTAGGGATAGCCCCCAGCCCGCCGCCGGTGTCCGCGCCCCGCTTCTGGTTGCGTCCGCTGGCAGCCCTGGGGACCGAGCAAGTGACCGCCATGGCGGACGAATGGGCCGGGATTCCCTGTGCCGCGGCGGGCCACGCCCCTGGGCACCGCCTCCTGAGCC
>JBJTHL010000174.1:0-3025 GCA_046094445.1 Vulcanococcus sp. | reverse complement strand
ACCCCCTCGGCCCCGGCCGCCACGGCCGCCAGGGCGTCCTCGGCCGTTTCCGCCTCCACGCTCACCCGCGCCGGCCAGGGGGCCGCCGCCCGCACCGCTGCGATCGCCGGCCCCACCCCACCGCTCCAGGCCAGGTGGTTCTCCTTGAGCATGGCGGCATCGTCGAGCCCGAGGCGGTGGTTGCAGCCGCCACCGCAACGCACGGCGTACTTCTCCAGCACGCGCAGGCCGGGGCCGATGGGGTGCTGCTCGATGAGTTCAGTCCTGAGGAGCTGCGCCCGCTGGTGCCGCAGCTGCGCCAGCGGGCCCGGGGCCCGGTGGTGCTGGAGGCCTCCGGTGTGCAGCCCGAGCAGCTGGCGGCCTATGCCGCCACCGGCATCGATCTGATCTCCACCAGCGCGCCGATGACCCGCTCCCGCTGGCTGGATCTGAGCATGCGCTTCGAGGGCTGACGAACCGCAGCGCCATCGCCACCATGGGAGCGTTCGCTCGCCCGGGGTTCCGTGCCAGTCCGCGCTCGCCGTCGTCGCTGGACGGCCCTGTTCGCCCTGCTCAGCCTCGGCCTGGCGACCCTGCCGGCCGCCCACGCCGAGGGGGCGCTGGATCGGGTGGCCCGCAGCGGTGAGTTGCGGCTGGTGGGCCCCAGCGATGTGCCGCCGCTGCTGAGCCTCGATGGCCGGGGCCAGCCCGAGGGCTACGGCGTGCTGGTGGCCAGCCGCGTGGCGGCCCTGCTCAGCCAGGCCCTGGGCCGGCCGGTGCAGCTCCGCTTTGAGGCCCTCGCGGATCCTGCTCAGCTCGGCCAGCGGCTGGGGCAAGGCAAGGCGCAGCTCGCCTGTGGTGTGCCCTTCACCTGGGCCCGCGACATGACCCTCGATTACACCTTGCCGATCGGCGTTTCAGGCCTGCGGCTACTGGCCCCGGCCGGCCGCTTCGATGGCGCTGCAGCCAGCCTGGTGGGGCGGCGCATCGGCGTGCAGCGCGACTCCCTCGGCGAAACCACCCTGCGCGGCCTGCAGCCCAAGGCCGTGGTGGTGCCCTTCACCGACCTGGGCGAGGCCCTCTCCGCCCTCAGCGCCGGCCGGGTGGATGGGGTGATCGGCGACTCGGCGCTGCTGGCGGGCTTGATGCGCCAGCGCAGCCTCAGCGGCCTGGCCTTCACGCCGGAGCATCACTATGAGCGCTACGCCGTGGCCTGCGTGGTGCCCGAGAACGACTCGGCCTTCCGCGATCTGGTGAACCGGGCGATCGCCCAGCTGATGCAGGGCTACCTGAACGGTGATCCCCAGACCGTGGCGGCTGTGGATCGCTGGATCGGTCCCGGCAGCGCCCTGAATCTCCCGCCGGAGCGCATCCGCAGCGTGTACGACGCCCTGCTGATGGCCGTGGAATCGCTGCGGCCGGTGCCCACCACCAGCGGCCGTTGAGTTGCTCGGGCCGGCTCGCCGGCCACCCCGTTTCGCCCCCCTTCGCACCGCCTGCTCCGATGAAGCTGCTCACCCAATCCCGCCTGTTCGGCATCCTGCTGATCGCCGCCGCGCTGCCGATGGATCCCGGTGTGGCCCTGGCGGCCCACGCCGCCGGCGCAGCCCTGGAATCCGCGGCCGCCGCGCCCCCCGGTTCGATGGAGGCGCGCCTGCAGCGCATCGCCGCCGCCCTGCGCCAGGGGCAGCCGGCCGCGACCGGCCTCGGCGACGACGCCATCAGCTTCGTGGTGGTGGGCCCCGGCGGCCTGGGCTGGGGCAACGGTGGCTGGGGGAATGGCGGCTTCTACAACGGCGGGTTCGGCAACGGTGGGTTCCGCAACGGCGGCTTCTGGAACGGGGGCTTCCGCAATGGCGGCTTCGGCAATGGCGGCTTCCGCAACGGCGGCTTCCGCAACGGCTGGTGATGGCGGTTCCCGATGGCGGGCCGCTGCGGCTGCTGGTGCTGCAGCCCACCCCCTTCTGCAACCTCGATTGCGACTACTGCTATCTGCCCACTCGCGACGACCGCAGCCGGCTATCCCTGGAGATCCTCGATGCGGCCCTCGAGCGCGTACTGGAGAGCCCCTACCTGGATGGGCCGTTCACCCTGCTCTGGCATGCCGGTGAACCGCTCACCGTGCCGCCGGCCTTCTACGACGCCGCCACCAGCCGCCTGCGCGCTGCCCTGGCCCGCCATGGCCTGCCAACCGATCTGGTGCGGCAGTCGCTGCAGACCAATGCCATCAGCATCAATGCCAGCTGGTGCGATTGCTTCGTTCGCAACGACATCCATGTGGGCGTGAGCCTGGATGGGCCCGCCTTCCTGCACGATGCCCATCGCCGCACCCGCAGCGGCCTGCCCAGCCACGACGCGGTGATGCGCGGCATCGCCTGGCTGCAGCGCCGCGGTGTGCCCTTCAACGTGATCGCTGTGCTCACCGCCGAGGGCCTCGATCACGCCGATGCCCTCTACGACTTCTTCACCAGCCACGGCATCAGCGAACTGGGCTTCAACGTGGAGGAAACCGAGGGCGAAAATCGCCGCTCCAGCCTCGATGGCGCCGGCGCCCAGGCTGCGTTGGAGGCGCGCTACCGGCGCTTCATGCAGCGGTTCTGGCAGCGCTGCCTGGCTGAACCCGGCCGCCTGCACCTGCGCGAGTTCGAGGGCATCACCAGCCTGGCCGGCAGCAACCAGCGCCTGCGCGGCACCGACATGAACACCCCGTTCGTGATCGTGAACGTGGATGCCCAGGGCCGCATGTCCACCTTTGATCCGGAGCTGCTGGCGGTGCACACCGAGCGCTTCGGTGATTTCGTGTTCGGCCACGTGCGCCACGATCGCCTGGTGGACATCGCCGCCAACCCCAAGTTCCAGCAGGTGCAGGCCGAGATCGCCGCCGGTGTGCAGGCCTGCCGCAGCAGTTGCGAGTACTTCGGCCTCTGCGGCGGCGGCACCGGCAGCAACAAGTATTGGGAGCACGGCCGCCTGGATGGCGCCGCCACCCAGCACTGCCGCTACCGCATCCAGCTGGTGGCCGATGTGGTGGTGGAGGGCATGGAGC